>CAZQOI010000011.1:0-8232 GCA_964594905.1 uncultured Granulosicoccaceae bacterium | reverse complement strand
GTGTCATTTCGATGCTGACTAGGGTTGGTCGCACCTCTAGTCTGAAAACCGAATTCCTGCTTAAGCTGCCGCTTCACCGGCAAGACCGTCACGATGTCAGCGCCGAGTGGCAGTTTGAAATGCAGCCCTGGCTCTACTTCCTTGTGATACTTACCGAAGCGCTGGACCAAACCCACAGAGTCACTGGGAATTGTGTAGGAAGCCGTAATGGCAATAACTGCAAGCAATCCGAGACCGAGTAATCCAATGCCGCTGAACAAGCTTTTGAATTTACCGCCGCGTCCACCACCTCCAGCCGGGCGCTTGAACGGCACGCTGCCGCCGCCATTGCCATTGGACCCATTGCCGGAGGAACCATTGCCGTTTCGCGGCGTGCCGCCTGGATTATTGCCACCACCACGGTTGCGGTTACGAAAAGCATCTTCGAGCTTATTCAATAAGTTGTCGAAGGCGTCATTGTTAGCCATAAATCTATCCCCCTCTGCAGGAGCATAGACGGGAAAATGACGAGTATCAGGCGGCCGCGAGGAATTATCGATCCCCTATCGAGTGACTCGCTCTCTAACCAACGGGCGGCAGTCGGGCGTTATTAGCTAATCATCCCTTCCGCGAAAGCTGGTGTCGACACAACAATGCTTGAGCTTGTCCAAGTCTTCCGTTGCCATTGATTCGAGAAGATCGATATTTCGATCAGATATCAGCTCAACATCGGGGTACCGTTGAATACTTTCACTAACCGAGGCTTCTTGAAGCAAATGCAGAATCGGCACTGGAGAACGGTTAGTCCAGTTGCCGACATGCTCATCATCCACATCAGCAAAACAGTAACCGGGATGAAAGCTGGCGATCTGTAGTTGTCCCTCTAAGCCAAGGTCTACGAAAAGTGCCTCGGCGACGGCGACAAGATCAAGAAAATCATCAAAGTCCTCAAACCCCGTGGGCAACAAAAAAAGCACGGTGTCATCGACATGCCCTTCGAGCAGCGTCGTCGCGGCATCACTCAGCGCCTCCAGTGCGCCAGCCGGCTCCTCGCTGGGAGAGATCAACAAATTGATACGATTTCGTTGTCTCACGGATCGAGCAAACGGGCAGAAATTCATGCCTATCACGACCTGATCCAGCCAATTAAAAACAGCTTCTTGGAGATTCAAATCAGCATTCACCGCAAACCGGTATCCATCTTTCGAAAAGCCGACAGTGTACAAAGTACCCTGACCAAGAGATAGCTTTGGAGGCATTTGATTCGACGGCCCAGAGAATCAAGGGCTCCCGTATAATGCCAACGCGATGAATACCGAACTCGATTTGCTGCAACCCTACCCGTTTGAAAAACTGCGCGACTTGCTCGCCGGAACTCAAGCTGCTGCAAAGTCGCCGATTTCATTATCCGTTGGCGAGCCCAAACATCCGGCACCCGATGCGGTGTTGGATACCCTGGTAAAAACCCTGCGTGGTGTCGAGACTTACCCTTCTACCCGTGGCATACCGGAGCTACGCAAGGCGATTGCGGAATGGCTAAATCGGCGCTTCTCACTCCCTGCAGCAGATACCCTTGCCGAACACCATATATTGCCGGTAAATGGTACTCGTGAAGGACTCTTTGCCATCGCACAATGCCTCGTAGATCGCAAGGACACGCGTCGTTCAGTATTGATGCCAAATCCCTTTTATCAAATTTACGAAGGGGCGGCACTGCTTGCGGGTGCGACACCTGACTTCTACACGATCGATCATGACGCAGACGCCAATCTCGACGCTATAGACGATTCCCAATGGCAGCAGTGTCAGATGATCTATATCTGCACACCAGGAAACCCTACAGGTTCTGTGCTAACTGAAAAAGCACTGCAAGCACTTATAGAAAAATCAGCAAAACATGACTTCGTCATCGTCAGTGACGAATGCTACAGCGAAATTTATCGCGAGGCGGCTGGCGCACCTTGTGGCTTGTTACAAGCTGCAGCCTCTATGGGACTGACAGACTACAAAAGATGTCTCGTTTTTCATAGTTTGTCCAAGCGTTCAAACTTGCCCGGTCTTCGTTCAGGATTTGTTGCCGGGGACGCATCATTGATCAAACAGTTTCTGACTTATCGAACCTATCAAGGCTGCTCTATGTCTGAGCCAGTTCAACGGGCTAGTATCGTGGCATGGCAGGATGAAGAGCATGTCATCAACAATCGCCAAGCCTATGATGAAAAATATAACGCCGTAAACAGCATTCTTGGTCGCTCTTTGCAATTGATGACTCCAGCTGCAGGTTTCTATCTTTGGCCAGAGCTCGCAGTTGATGACCAACGCTTTACACAACAACTGCTTGCGGAACACAATGTAAGAGTGGTGCCAGGAAGTTACCTCGCACGAGAAGTTGCTGGGCGCGAAAATCCTGGCAAGAACTATATTCGCCTGGCTTTGGTAGCCCCCATCGATGACTGTGTGGAGGCGGCTAATCGGCTCGTAGACTGCTTGTCAAATCAATAAAGCGGATTAAAAGTGCTTTTAGTAAATCCGTTTAAAAACTGATACAACTAACCAATATCACATCACGCTTTGCAGGATTCAAGATCATGAGTAAGCTCGAAAGTACTATTAACGACGCCTGGGAAAAGCGTAATGACATTTCCCCTGCTGATGCAAATTCAGACTATGGCAAAGCCGTGGAAGAAGCTATTGCCCTACTCGACTCTGGCAAGGAACGGGTCGCCGAGCCCAAAGGTGTTGGCGACTGGCAGGTTAACGAATGGTTGAAGAAAGCCGTTCTTCTATCATTTCGATTGCGCGACAACGCACCTATTGAAGCCGGTGGATTCACCCGCTTCTACGACAAGGTGCCCGGCAAATTTACCGAAATGTCGGCCAATGAACTTCAGGCAACTGGTGTGCGTGTTGTGCCACCTGCTATGGCACGTAAAGGCAGTTTCATTGCATCGAATACAGTATTGATGCCTTCCTATGTCAACATCGGTGCATACGTTGACTCAGGTACCATGGTCGATACCTGGGCAACAGTTGGCTCCTGTGCGCAGATTGGAAAAAATGTTCACTTGTCGGGCGGCGTTGGTATCGGCGGCGTACTTGAACCCCTCCAAGCTTCACCAACGATTATCGAAGATGATTGTTTTATCGGTGCTCGTTCAGAAATTGTCGAAGGCGTTATCGTTGAACGTGGTTCGGTTATATCGATGGGTGTCTATATCGGACAAAGCACGCGAATCTATGATCGTGAACGAGATGAAATAAGTTACGGTCGAGTACCAGCAGGGTCAGTTGTCGTGTCTGGCAACCTACCCTCAGAGAACGGTAAGTATAGTTTGTACTGCGCTGTGATAGTAAAACGAGTTGATGAAAAAACCCGGAGCAAAGTTGGTATTAATGAATTATTGCGCGTTGTCGATTAATCCAAGGTAAAAGCCATGACAGCAAAAGCAACCTTATACGGGATTCCAAATTGCGATACTGTCAAAAAGGCACGTCGCTGGCTCGATGAGGCGGGTATCGACTATGAGTTTCACGACTACAAAAAATCCGGCGTGGACAAGACTAAATTGTCCACGTGGATCAAATCGCACGGGATTGATGTCATCGTCAACAAGCGCGGTACCACCTGGCGCAAACTCGATGAATCAGTCAGGGAAAACCTCACCGCTGCAAAAGCCGTAAAGCTGCTGGAGGAAAATACCAGCATGATCAAGCGCCCGATTATCGAGCAAGGCAAACTTACCTTGGTGGGCTTTGATCAGTCACAATACTCGAAAAAATTGAAATAAATAGCGGCAATCGCAGGCCGAAATCAATTTTATCCGTTCAGTTAGTCAAATCGTCGCGCCGTTAGATTCATCACATTTTGTTACAAAAATGCGTGAGGTTCGAGTGTTTTTATGAATCACCGCACGTTATACTGCGTGCCCCAACGAGTCCCTGCTTTTACAACACGATGTTGCTCAAGCTATTCGCCACAGTCCTAATTCTCGGGTACCTGCTATACACCTTTGTCAGCGGGCAAATTTCTCTATTCCGGCCACCCCGACTGCAATACTATCGTAGGCTCCATTTACTTGGCCTTTTTTGCTTTTTCGTTATTGCTTTGTCGCCACTTCTCTGGTTGCTCACTATCGCTACTCAGGGCGATATGATCGGTACCACTAATCAACTGATCGTCAATATCTGGAGCTGCTTGGTGCTTTCGGCACCCATTATTGCAATAGGGTGTTTCGTTTACATGCATAAGGTAATCTTTGGAAATGAACCAGGGGTGACCTACCTGGATGCGGAAACGGCGAAAGCAAACCGGTCATTTCAAAGAAACGGCACTATTCTTCCAGAAAGAATAAACCGCAAAATGGCCGCAGGACGCCGTGTCAAAACGCTCAGCGTGAGCCCCAGCCACGCTAAGGACCCACACCCCGCTCAGCTTCCGTCCGAGCCACTTGATTTCGCAGATAAACTGGGGACGCTTTATCAGCGGGAACAAACAAGCCATTGCGAAAAGAGCAACAGCCAAGGTACAGGCTATCCTGAGCCGAAGGTAGTCGGCTCGGACGATACACCCTACTTGAATCGCTAGGCAACTTATCCCCCATATAAAGATCATAGCCAGATCCTGCGAGTGCTATGACCTCGTCGCTGCAGACTTCTGCACTAGAATTGGCATCACTCAAAGCAGTATTATTTTTGTTTTCGAAGTCTGTTGAAAGATACGTGTCCGGCGATCCAATCTGTTCTTCGCCAAGCATACTGACAGCTGATACTCCACTTTCTTGACGGGCATGCGCATAGCGAGCGAAATAAACTTCAGACATACGAGCATCAACAGCCACTTCGATATTGAGATCGTTAAATTCTCGATGACAACCTTGTGCAATACTATGTAAGGTTGATACACCAAAAACACCGATATCCGCACCGAAAGCAATACCTTGTGCAGCCGCTATAGCAATTCGCACGCCGGTAAAACTGCCTGGACCTTGGCCATAGACTAGACCGTCGAGGTCAGTTGGTCGAATGCCAGCCTTTGCCATGATTGCGTCAATCATGGGTAACAACAAACGCGACTGACGTTGAGGTTCTACTCGATGATCAATCAGCACTTCATCGTCTATAGCCAACGCAACGGAGCAGGCATCGGTCGAGGTATCAAACGCCAGAAGCTTCATGCTTCTGAGTCTTCAACAATCTCGTCCGACCATGAGGCTCTCTCTAGTCGGTAGAACTCTTCAACTTCTGGTAAATCGCGGGTAATTGGCATTGGCGGCAAACTGTTGATAAAAACTTCACCGTAATTTCGAGTCCGAATGCGCGGATCACACAATACCAACACACCGCGATCCGTGACATCACGAATCAGACGACCAACACCTTGCTTCAACGCGATCGCGGCTTGTGGAATCTGATATTCATAAAACGGATTTCCACCGTCCTCTTTCATGTGGTCGATGCGTGCAGCCATTACCGGATCACCAGGAGAACCGAATGGGAGCTTATCGATAACCACCAACGAAAGGGCTTCACCGCGTACATCCACGCCTTCCCAGAAACTGCTGGTACCCAGTAGCACGGCATTACCCAAAGACTGAAACGCCTCGAGCAGTTCGCGTTTGGGCATCTGCCCCTGTACTAGTATCGGATAGGGTATTCGATCAGTTAATAGACGGGCGGCTTCGTGCAAGGCGCGATAACTAGTGAAGAGCAAGAAAGCTCGACCAGCGCTGGCGTTCAGCACTGGTATAACCGACTCCATTACCGAGGCCGTATAGCCTTTATGCTGAGGCTCAGGTAATCCTTCAGGAAGATACAACAAAGCGTTGTGTCGGTAGTCGAACGGACTGTCGACATGCAACTCTTCGGTATCTTCAATTCCCAGCTGACTTCTGAAATGACTGAAGTCCCCCCCTACCGCAAGCGTTGCCGATGTAAATATCCAGCTTGAATTCATCGCTGCCATGGCTTTATTGAACGGGTCGGCAACTGTCATTGGCGTCATGTTCAAACTAAAACCCGTTCGATAAGTTTCATACCAATGCACGTAAGCGCCATCGGTCGTGTTATCGACAAATCGGGCTAGAGATTCGCTGTGTGTGGTAGCTCGCTTGTAGCAACTTTCCAGGCCCTTGCCACGCTCCGCAACATCACTCAGTGATTCCGTGAGCGAACCCATGAGCAATGTCAGTCTTTCCAGCTCTCGCTGAATCGCCGATTGATCTTTAACCGCAATCCAGGCATCGCGTCCAGGGTCAATGGCAAAGGCGAGTCGGAAATGGCGAACACCGGTTTCCAGAGACTGCGCAAGTTCACGCAGCTCAGTGACCTCGGGCGCTTCATGCAATTGTTCGCCGACCGTGTCCCGCGCTAAATCGAGCAACTGACGACTGCTCAATTTACGTCCAAAGAACTCAGCTGCAATTTCCGGGAGCTGATGGGCTTCATCGATGACAAAGCCATTAGCACTGGGTAGAAGATCGCCAAAGCCTTGATCTTTCAGCGCCAGATCAGCACACAACAAATGATGATTTACGACAACAATGTCAGATTCCTGCGCGCGTTTGCGAGCCTTGTGGATGAAGCAGTCTTCGAGATCTTCAAATTCATGTTTCGAACAGAATTCATTGTTTGACGTGACAAACGCCCAAGCCATGGATTCCTCCGGCACACTCATGACTTCTGCAATATCACCCGTCTTGGTGCGTCGAGACCAGTCGGCAATTATGCGTAAATGCTGTTGGTGATTGGCATCAAGCAAAGCGGGGTGATTCATCGCTCTTGCTAGACGATGCTTGCACAAGTAATTGGCTCTCCCCTTCAGCAGACTGGTCGAAATCCCGGTACCGAGCGCACGCTTGACGAGCGGTAAATCGTTATAAAAAAGCTGGTCCTGGAGGTGCCGTGTGCCAGTAGAGATGATAATTCGCTGCCCGGACAACAATGCTGGCACCAAATAGGCGAAGGTTTTGCCTGTACCGGTGCCTGCCTCACCAACTAGACGAGTGCCGTTTTCAAAAGTGCGAAAAACGGCTTCTGCCAGATGTTGCTGTTCAACCCGAGGCGCAAAGCCTGGTAAATGGGCCGCGATCGGGCCACGATGGCCAAGTACTTCTGTGATTGAATCAAGATCGTCTATCACCTGCGCCTCCTTGCGCTGGGCACAGCACTACTGATATTGGTACTGCTGTACCTTTTTGTGCGCACTACGTACGCCGAGCAAATCACCTCTAAGATCACGTGCATATTCAATGATCAACCAGTTGCGATATAGAAGAGCCGAGTTGCCACCGGCAAACGTATTCGATTTGATTGCAAAATTTTCAGCTTGCGCTGCCTCAAGGTTATCCAGTTGCAATTCAGCTGCGCGGCTCCAGAGCAAACTGTTCTGCGGGTTTAATTCAAGCGCATCATAGAGATGCTCCAGCGCCCCTGCATCATCACCCTGTTGTCGCGCCTCCTCAGCAGATGTCCACAGTTCAGCAATTTTCGGATCTTCAGTGTCTACCCGAATAGAGCCATCAGGCAATTGCGCAGATGGTGCCACAGCTGGAACTTCTTCGCTCTGTACCGGCTGTAAATATGCACAGGAGCTCAACAGCATCGTGGCGATCAGCACCAAGCCTACGGTGGATGATCGATGGGCATTAAAAATATTCATTACGTCGATTCCAAGTTATTCATAGCTTACAACACTGATTTCAATACGCCGATTCAGAGCACGTCCCTCAGCAGTACCGTTCTTGGCCCTGGGTTGGCTTTCGCCGTAGCCAAACGGTTTGAGTCGCGGTGACTCTATACCATTGGCAACCAGATAGCGGACCACAGACATCACCCGGAGTTTCGACAATTCAAGATTTGCCGCAGCGCTTCCACGGTTATCAGTGTGCGCTGACAATGCCACCACCGTGGCAGGGTAACGCAACAACTGTTGTACCAGTTCAGCCAGCACCGCACGCGCGTTCAGGTCCAAACGGTGATCACCCGGGGCAAATTCCAAACCCTCAATGACGCCTTCAAGTGCAGCACAACCAGATTCATCAACCGGAACATTAGCTGGAGTCCCAGGACAATCATCCTCGGAATTACTGACGTTGTCTTGATCTGCATCAATACTTTTCGGTAACACTTGCACACCGCTACCCAACTGCTTACCCGTCGCACCACAGGCACTCAACAAACCAAGCAAGGCAATTGGTATCAATAACGTCAGAATTCTAACGATTTTCAAATGACTCACTCGCGCACTCTTCTGAG
>CAZQOI010000010.1:0-60331 GCA_964594905.1 uncultured Granulosicoccaceae bacterium | reverse complement strand
CCGCCAGGCGCAGCTATGGCGAAGCGCTCGACTATGCCAAAGCACCACATCAATCTAAAACCATCAGACGACATATCGACAAACTCAGTCTCGTGTAACTGGCGGACGGGTGTACTGATTAATGATCTATTTTCTCTGAGAGCCCCATAAACACTGGGCTGTAGACCAATAATCAACCCAAAAACACTCAATTTTGGCAGTTATTTTTTACCGATAAGATAAATTTTGAGGTACGTAAATCAAAAAATGACTAGACTTGAGGCACGTACCTCAATTAGACTGATCGCATCTGGATCTTAACGGTTTCAGACTTCGCTAAGAACACGCAGTACCACAAATCTGGAGGATACTAATGAAGTATATAAAGATGGCCTCGATCGGGGCTTTGACTGTCGCTGCCTCATCGGTGACGACGGTGGCAAGTGCAGAGGATCTGACGCTTTGCTGGGCAGCCTGGGATCCGGCTAACGCGTTGGTAGAACTGAGTAAAGATTTCGAAGCGCAAAGCGGGCACACGATGAACTTTGAATTCGTGCCTTGGCCAAACTTTGCCGACCGCATGCTCAATGAGCTGAATTCCGGCGGTAAACTTTGCGATCTTTTGATTGGTGACAGTCAATGGATTGGTGGCGGTGCCGAGAATGGTCATTACGTCAAACTCAATGACTTCTTCGACAGTGAAGGCATCAGTATGGATGACTTCGCACCAGCAACCGTTTATGCATACTCCACATGGCCTAAAGGCACTCCGAACTACTATGCGCTACCAGCTATGGGCGATGCCAATGGGTGGTTCTATCGCAAGGATTGGTTTGGTCGTGATGACATAAAAGCCGCTTTCAAAGAAGCCACTGGCAGAGATCTTGGCGAGCCCAAGACTCAAAAGGAAATGCTGGAAATTGCCCAGTTCTTTCAGGGTCGCGAAATCGATGGTAAAACCGTATACGGTGCTGCTATTTTTACCGAGCGTGGTTCTGAAGGTATAACAATGGGTGTAACCAGTGCTTTGTATCCGTGGGGATTCAAATACGAGAATACCGCTGGTCAATACGATATGGAAGGCGCTGTAAACTCTGCTGCAGCGGTAGAGGGTCTTGA
The DNA here is from genome assembly GCA_964594905.1 of uncultured Granulosicoccaceae bacterium. Taxonomy (GTDB): domain Bacteria; phylum Pseudomonadota; class Gammaproteobacteria; order Granulosicoccales; family Granulosicoccaceae; genus Granulosicoccus. The sequence continues at coordinate 59,233 of CAZQOI010000010.1, read as the reverse complement.
GTTTTATAAGGAGTTTTATAAAACTGCCACTCCACCAGGCTACACCAACTCCTATATGGGAGAAAGTCTTGATGCGTTCAAATCTGGTCAGGTTGCAATGGCTATGAACTGGTTTGCATTCTTCCCAGGACTTTATGCCGATCCTGATACCGGTGGTGACAAGATTGACTTCTTTGTTAATCCTCCACAGAACCAAGCTGGTTCAACGCTCGGTGGGCAAGGTATATCGGTAGTGTCTTATTCTGAGAAGAAAGATGCATCGCTTGAATACATCAAGTGGTTTTCAGATCCAGAAGTACAAGCCAAGTGGTGGAGCGTTGGCGGATACTCAGCACATAACTCTGTACTGAATGGCGATACGTTCAAAGATAGCGCGCCATTTGCGGGTGACTTTCTGGAAGCGATGGAAAATGTACAGGACTTCTGGCAAGAACCTGCTTATGCAGAATTGTTATTAGCTATGCAAAAGCGTGTGCACGACTACGTTGTTGCGGATCAGGGCACCGCTCAGGAAGCCCTTGATAAGCTGATTGAAGACTGGACTGAAGTCTTCGAAGACGAAGGCAAGTTGTAATTGTAAAGCGTTGGGTGGTGGCTAATTGCCACCACCTTTGCCTTCATCCGCCCGAAGTAGTCGGGTAGCCATCTCTATAACGGACCACGCATGTCTGATACGACTGTAAATCGCCTCGCGAGGAAGACTCCTGTGCGTGTTGCTCGCAAGATCAAGGGTTTATCTGATCGCGCAATAGCCTGGGTGTTTGTTGGGCCGACTATATTTTTGCTATTGGCAATAAATATATTTCCGCTGATATGGACGATTAATCTTAGCTTTACAAACTTCAAGGCAAACCGTATCAACCGTGAAGTCAAGTATATTGGCTTGCGTAACTACGAACGCATTCTCAACGACAGCGATATATGGTTGTCGATGCAGGCGACTGCACACTTTCTCATCTGGACACTGTTTTTCCAGGTATTGATTGGCTTTGCACTCGCTTGGTTGATAAATCGAAAATTTCGTGGCAATGATTTATGGACAACCATTATTGTGTTGCCAATGATGTTGTCGCCTGCAGTAGTGGGTAATTTTTGGACGTTTCTCTACCAGCCTCAGATAGGTTTGTTTAACTATGTTGTCGCGTTCTTTACTGGCGCTGACCCCTCCAGCTTTGAAATGCTTGGCTCCGTTAATTTGGCTCCGTGGTCTATTGTCATAGTCGATACATGGATGTGGACCCCATTTGTGATGCTCATATGTCTCGCTGGACTGAGGAGTATTCCCGATTACATCTACGAGGCAGCAGAGGTTGATCGCGCTTCAAAGCTAAGGCAATTTTTTACTATCACCATTCCGATGGTTCTGCCATTTCTGATGCTTGCGGTGCTGTTTCGCGGCATTGAGAACTTCAAGATGTTTGACCTGGTTGTGCAATTAACCGGTGGCGGCCCTGGATCAATCACTGAGATGGCCTCTATTAATCTCAAGCGCGAAGCGTTTGAGAAATGGCGTACTGGTTACTCCAGCGCCTTTGCCATTATTTTGTTTGTCACCGTGTTTGGTCTTGCGTCAATCTATGTGAAAGCGCTCAACAAGGTGAAAGAACGATGAGTTACTCTATCACCGAGCCATCGTCACGGCAGAAGTGGATCGCCGGCACATTGGTTATTCTGTACGCCCTCATCACCATGGTTCCATTGCTGTGGATCATGATGACAAGTTTTAAAACTCCACCAGACAGCATCAGTTATCCACCGAAGGTTATCTATCAACCATCATTAGAGGGTTATGTAAATCTTTTTACAACCAGAACACGTGTAACTCCTGAAACACTTGCAAGCTTGCCAGCGCCAGAGAATTTCGCTGAGGAGATTGTTCGCAATCGGGGTATGGTTATCGCTGGCCCCTCTAAATTTGGTGGACGCTTTTTAAACTCAGTCATCATAGGTTTTGGCTCTACTTTTCTGAGTATATTTTTAGGGACACTTGCCGCATATGCGTTTTCTCGATTCAAGATTCCCTTAGCGGATGATTTATTGTTTTTTATTCTGTCCACCAGAATGATGCCGCCGATCGCTGTCGCGATACCGATATTTCTGATGTATCGCAAGCTGGGTCTGAGTGATACTCATTTGGGGATGATACTGCTTTACACGGCGGTCAATATTTCATTGGCAGTGTGGTTATTAAAAGGATTTATCGACGAAATTCCCAGGGAGTATGAAGAGGCAGCTTTGATAGATGGCTACACGCGATTCCAGGCCTTCTATAAGGTAGTGCTTCCGCAGGCAGCTACGGGCATTGCCTCTACGGCAATCTTTTGTTTGATATTCGCATGGAACGAATATGCCTTCGCAGTATTGCTTACTTCCGGTACTGCACAAACAGCGCCACCGTTTATTCCAACCATCATCGGGGTTGGTGGCCTTGACTGGCCCGCTATTGCGGCAGGGGCAACTCTATTTTTACTACCTGTGATGATTTTTACCGTCATGTTGCGAAAGCACCTCTTGCGCGGAATAACCTTTGGAGCCGTACGCAAATGATTCGGTTTTTTAAAAGGCTTTTTACGTTCAGACGTGGTCCATGGGAAATGATCGCAACCTTGTTGATCGCTGTGGGCGTCTTTATGTTGATGCAACCTTTTGTCCTGTGGGCTTTCACATACTCGTTCATTGTGACCTTGGTCGGAACCGTTATGTTTATTGTGGTCAGCCATTTTCCGGAGCAGGAATAGTGGCCAATATTGTCATTAAGAATCTGCGTAAAGACTTTGGTGACTTTACAGCAGTAAAGGAGTCATCTTTCAGTATTGCAGATGGTGAGTTTTTTATGCTGCTGGGACCCTCTGGCTGCGGTAAGACAACCACACTCAGAATGATTGCTGGTCTTGAGTTACCAAGCGCAGGTGAGATATATCTGGATGATCAAGAGATCAGTCAGTTGCCACCGTCGCAACGCGATATAGCTTTCGTGTTTCAGATGTTTGCTTTGTATCCACATATGAACGTAAGGCGAAATATAAGTTATCCGCTAATCAGCCAAGGCATGAAGCGTCGAGATGTGAAGGCCAAAGTATCCGAAGTCGCAAAGATACTGGGTATCGAACATATGCTCGATAAGCCTGTCGGTGGTTTATCGGGTGGAGACCGGCAAAGAGTTGCACTTGGCCGTGCGATAGTGCGGGAACCCAAAGCATTTATGATGGATGAGCCGCTTGGTGCGCTGGATGCGGAATTTCGTGAACATATGTCAGAAGAGCTTCGTGCCCTTCATGATCGTATGGGTGCAACCACAGTTTATGTCACACATGATCAACTGGAAGCGATGCAAATGGGTGACAAGATCGTTGTGATGAACAATGCTGTTGTTGAGCAATTTGGCACACCACAAGATATCTATAACTGGCCAGCGACTTTATTCGTCGCAGATTTTATTGGTTCGCCATCCATGAACTTTCTGAACTTCGATGGCAATCTCAGTAATGGTGACTCTCAAGTGATGCTTGGTAATCACGCAATATCTGTCCCCACACAGTTGCAGGATAAAAGTGGTGCGATGGTGCTGGGTGTACGACCTGAGCATGTGCAATTGTCAGATAAGGGTGCACTTCGGGCGCAAGTTGATGCTGTTGAATATCTCGGCACTACTCAGATTATCGTATTGCAGAGTGACTATGGAGAAGTTAAAGCACGCATCGATGCGAGTATTCATGTTGGTGTTGGGGATAAAGTTTCCCTGGAATTGGACTCTGACACCATAACCTTGTTTGATCGAGATACTGGAACAGCACTTAAGTCCTCGCGCAACAGTGAGGTGATTACCAATGGCTGATGTCATTCTAGAGAATTTGTCGAAGTCATTTGGACGAGAACATGCTCTTGTCGATATGAGCATGGCCATAGAAGACGGCAGTTTTGTTGTTTTACTTGGCCCTACAGGCGCCGGTAAAACAACCACGCTCAGATTGATATCGGGGCTCGAAAAAATAGACAGGGGCACTGTCAGCATTGATGGACGCATAGTGAATGAGGAAACACCAGCGCAGCGTGATGTTGCGATGGTGTTTCAACAATATTCCTTGTATCCGCATTTGACAGTCCGAAACAATCTGGCGTTTCCACTTCGTTCGCCGATTTTGAAAACGGATAAAGCGGAGATAGAACGTAAAGTGCAGGAAGTCGCGGAAATTTTGCACATTACCGAAAAGCTTGATAACCGGGCCACTGAGCTATCTGGTGGTGAGATGCAGCGGGTATCAATTGGCAGGGCATTGGTTCGAGATCCTGCCATTTATCTGATGGACGAACCACTCAGTTCATTGGACGCCCGACTACGTGCAGATCTACGTATTGAGCTTAAACGAATTCAATCTGAATTGGGATCGACATTACTCTATGTGACGCATGATCAGATCGAGGCCATGACGATGGCCACGCATATTGGTGTGCTGCAGGAAGGCAGGCTTGTACAGTTTGGTTCACCACGCGAGATCTATGAAAACCCAAACAGTATTTATGTCGCGAGCAGATTAGGTTTACCACGCATCAACATACTACCGGCGGATTTGTTTGGGGGTACTGCCGATAGCGCCGCGCAAATAGGCTTAAGGCCTGAGCACGTTCAATATGGTGATGGTCAGGAGGCTTCGGTTAAGCGTGTAGAGCATCTAGGCGATCAAACACGGTTGCATCTTGATCTACGTGGGCACGCAATAACGGTGTTGAGTCCTTCAGGTAACCCTTATAAAGCCGGCACTACAGTAAAGATTCAACCGATTAATCCACTTTGTTTTGACGATTCTGGCAATCGAATAGCAGGGAGTTCAGCATGACACAATTTATCAATGCTAAAGGAAACCTGGTAACAGAAGCGATAGATGGTTTGCTTGCAACCTCAGGCGATGCTTTATGCAGGCTTGATGGTTACCCGCATATCAAAGTTGTATACAGACGCGACTGGGACAAATCAAAAGTAGCGCTTATATCGGGCGGGGGTTCTGGACACGAACCAGCCCATGCCGGTTTTGTAGGCAGGGGTATGTTGACTGCTGCAGTTTGTGGGGAAGTGTTTGCGTCTCCCTCGGTTGAAGCAGTGCTGGCAGGGATACTCGCGGTAACTGGCGATGCTGGTTGCTTGTTGATTGTTAAAAACTATACCGGAGACCGATTGAATTTCGGACTTGCGGCAGAACGTGCAAGAGCACTGGGGCGCAAAGTAGAGATGGTCGTAGTTGACGACGATATCGCCCTACCTGAATTGCCACAGGCTAGAGGCTTAGCCGGAACTCTGTTTGTACACAAGATCGCTGGAGCAGCGGCGGAATCTGGCCAGTCACTGGAACAGGTAACGCAGGCGGCCAAAGTCGTTATTGAAGGATCAGCATCCATTGGTATGTCATTGGATACATGCACCGTACCCGGCTCTGCTAAAGAGGAACGAATTGCAGTGGGCAACGCCGAACTTGGTCTCGGCATTCATGGAGAAGCCGGCGTAGAACAAGTTGCTTTTGAAAACGCCAAGGCTGCGATGAGTATGGTGATCGATAAACTCGTACCACACTTATCAGGCGGTAACACTGTCGTGCTGCTCAATAATTTGGGAGCCACCACACCGTTGGAAATGTCGGTTCTTGCTCACGAACTTGCAAGTGCAGCGAATAAGCTGAAAGCGAAATACATACTTGGTCCAGCACTGTTAATGACGTCACTGGATATGCATGGCTTTTCTGTCTCAGTCATGCAGGTCGATGATAAACAACTGGCAGCGCTTCAAGAGCCTGTCTCGTTACCGGCTTGGCCGGGTGTACAGTCCATTGCGCCTGTTCAAATCGAAAACCTGCCAGATGGTTTATCTCCAGTTAAACCAATAGCTTCTGACCACCCGGAAACCCGTGCAACGATAAGTGCTATTTGTGACTTAATGGTTGAATCTGAAAACCGACTGAATGAGCTTGATGCAAAGTCAGGCGATGGTGATACCGGTAGTACCTTGGCAACTGCTGCACGCGCTTTAAAACAAGGACTGGATGATATGCCGCTGGCAGACTTAACCCAACTGATGCCAGCTCTCGGTAATGAAATCAGTCAGACCATGGGTGGTTCTTCTGGTGTGATTTTAGCCATCTTTTTCAATGCAACTGGTGATGCCTGCGCTCGAGGACTGCCAATAGAAAAAGCATTGTCCGAAGGTTTGGATCGCGTTAGCCAGGTGGGCGGCGCAGTAGCAGGTGATAGAACAATGATTGACGCACTACAACCTGCGCTTGACGCGTTACCGACAGGCATTGCCAAAGCGTCCGCGGCGGCTCGCGTGGGTGCTGACAATACTGCCAATATCAGCCGTGCAAAAGCGGGGCGTGCTGCTTATGTCCCGGAAGAGCACCTTATTGGTCACAATGATCCAGGAGCGGAAGCTGTTGCGCTTGTATTTGAAAGGTTGAGCAAACAACAGTAGTAAATCGAGATGAGCAAACCGAAATTGGTTGAAGGGACAAAGCCAACGGTCAATGACATTGCGCGCCACGCTGGCGTCAGTCTGGCAACCGTGGACCGTGTGCTTAATGAGCGCCCCGGTGTGCGCATTGTTACCAAGGACCGGGTTAACAAAGCGGTGGATGAGCTTGGCTATGTACGCGATACTGCCGCTGCAAATCTTGCACGGCAGCGTGTTTACCATTTTGTTTTTCTGTTGCCAGATACATCAGCAGAATACCTTGAAGCGCTCCATCAACAAATAAAATTGCAGTCAGAGGCATTAACTAACGAGCGCACGCACCTTGATGTCAAGCGTGTGTCTTTTGATTCAAACGAAATAGCGCGAGCACTCGATGAGCTGCACCCTGAGCACGTATTAGGTGTTGCCGTTATCGCTCCTGAGACCCCAACTGTGCGAGACGCGGTTGCTCGCGCACGCGATCGTGGAATTGCTGTTGTGGCGCTTTTGAGTGATTTACCAAGTTCACCACGTGATCATTTTATCGGGATCGATAATAATTCTGCAGGCCAGACTGCAGCGAAACTGATGGGGCGATTTACCCAGGTAAAAAAAGGTGCAATTCTTGTGTTGTGCGGTTCACGACTTGCTCGTGATCATCTTGAGCGTCGTCATGGATTTGATGAGGTTGTAGAACAGCAATATCCACATTTAAGTGTGTTGCCGTCTATAGAGATTCCGGATGACAAGGTTCTACTTGAAAAAATACTCCCCGATGCATTTGAATCACGGAAAGACATATGTGGGATTTACTCTACCGCCTCTGATAACACTGGACTGATCAGTTTTCTCAAGCAGGCATCAACTAATCCGGTGGTGATAACGCATGAGCTTACGCCGTCGTCTCGTGCTGCACTTAATGATGATGTATTCGATGCGCTGATATCACAAGATGCCGGGCATATTGTGCGAAGTGCGGTCAGACTGATGCGCTCGACTGTGGATTCGGTGCCGTACAATGTGACACAGGAGCGCATACGTATCGAAATATTTCTAAAGGAAAATCTACCGCCATTGCAATAGCGATACTAACCACGCTTAACGTAGTTAGTAATTGCCCACTGACTATATTTTCTGCTCATTAATTTAAGCAGCTAAATATTTAATGTTTCCCAAGTGCCTCCGTTGTTTGAAGAGGCTACTGCAGCGGTTACAAACGCCACTCCAGTTAAGCCATCCTGAACCGTGGGTAGCAAATTTGTGATTTTGGAGTTGTCACGCCTAGCCTGTATTGCATGGGCTGCCTCAGTGTATAGATTGGCAAATCCTTCAAGATAACCTTCGGGGTGGCCCGCTGGAATACGACTAACATCGTTGGCGGCATCAGTTGCACCGCTACCACTACGCGTCAACAAACGTTTTGGCTCACCAAGTGGTGTGTACCAAAGATAGTTGGGATCCTCCTGGCTCCATTCCAAGCCACCTTTGCTGCCGTAGACTCTTAAACGTAAGGCGTTTTCATTTCCGGGTGCAACCTGACTGGACCAGATCATACCTTTTGCACCGCCCTCAAAGCGCAACAGAACATGTGCGTTGTCATCAAGTTGTCTGCCGTCAACAAAGGTATCCAGATCGGCGCACAATGAATGCAACGTAAGACCACTGACAAAACTTGCCAAATTAAAAGCGTGTGTGCCGATGTCGCCAATTGATCCACCGAGCCCTGAACGTGATGGATCAGTTCGCCAACCTGCTTGTTTTTGCCCGGTATCTTCCAGTTTGGTAGCCAACCAGTCTTGAGGGTATTCGGCCTGCACCAAGCGAATATCTCCTAATTGATTATCCGCAATCATTGCTTTTGCTTGGCGTATCATCGGATAGCCGGTGTAGTTGTGCGTTAATACAAACAGTGCACCTGATTTCTCTGTCTCAGTAACTAATGTTTTTGCGTCTTCCAGTGTGGAGGTCAATGGTTTATCGCAGATGACATGAATGCCTTGTTTTAGAAAACTGATAGCAGCGGCGGAATGCAAATGGTTAGGTGTGACAATACTGACTGCCTCAATTCCGTCTTCACGTTGCGCTTCTTCGCGCGCCATTGTTTCAAAGTCGGCGTATGCACGATCTTCTGCTATGCCGAGATCAGCGGCTGATGCGAGGGATTTTTCGGCGGTTGAAGAAAACGCCCCGGCTACCAACTCATAGTTATCATCGATGCGGGATGCTATGCGATGTACACCACCGATAAAAGCGTCTCTACCGCCACCTACCATGCCTAAGCGAATGCGTTTTGGTTTGCTTGTAGTTGTCATTATACTTAACCTTCAATACCTAGCATGCGACGATTTGCTACGTCGTCTGTACCTGAGTCTGCAAAGTCGTCAAATGCTTTCTCTGTGACACGGATAATGTGATCCTTAACAAACTGAGCACCTTCACGCGCACCATCTTCTGGATGCTTTAAACAACATTCCCACTCAACCACTGCCCAACCGTCGAAACCGTAGGATGATAGTTTTGAGAAAATTGCTTTGAAGTCAGTTTGACCGTCACCCAAGCTACGAAAACGACCTGCACGATCTACCCACGGTTGGTATCCAGAGTAAACGCCCTGTTTGCCGGTTGGATTCAGCTCTGCATCTTTTACATGGAACATTTTGATACGTTCGTGATAAATATCGATGTTGGCCAGATAATCAAGGTGTTGTAGAACATAGTGAGACGGGTCGTACAACATATTGCAACGGCTGTGATTTGAAAGCCTTTCTAAAAACATCTCGAAGGTAATCCCATCGTGTAGATCTTCGCCCGGGTGTATCTCATAGCAAACATCCACACCGCAATCTTCTGCTTTATCCAGAAGTGGTCGCCAGCGCTTGGCCAGCTCATCAAACGCGGTTTCGACCAAACCTGCAGGTCGTTGTGGCCATGGGTACACATATGGCCAGGCAAGCGCGCCAGAAAAGGTCACGTGTCCGGTGATACCCATATTTTTCGAAGCTTCAAGCGCTTTGGAGACTTGATCTACAGCCCAGGCTTGACGGGCGGCAGGATTGCCGCGTACCTCTGGTGCTGCAAATCCGTCAAAAGCATCGTCATAGGCTGGGTGTACAGCAACCAGCTGCCCTTGCAAGTGGGTAGATAACTCGGTGACTTCAATGCCATTTTCTTTTGCAACCCCCTTGAATTCGTCACAATAGTCCTTCGAGCTGGCAGCTTTATCCAGATCGATCAGATTGCCGTCCCAGCTTGGCACCTGGACACCTTTGTAGCCACAATCGGCCGCCCATTTGGTGATCGAATCCCATGAGTTAAAAGGCGCTTCATCACCACCAAACTGCGCCAGAAATAGTCCAGGGCCTTTTATAGTTTTCACTTATTGATCTCCTCTTTTTTGTGGGTTGCCAAGGGCAATTATTATCAACTGTGGACAGTAAATCAACACAAGCAATTAGTAAATAAATAGTTGTATCCGGTAGTTTCGCTGTAGCAATCACATCATGTTTAAAATCCGCAGATCATATTATTCGTTTTGATATAGTGCGCTACCACAGCCAGTATTGAATTCCACTGATACTGTGAGAAATTTTAGATTGATTGAGCTGTCTATAAAATTATTATGATTCTGTCCATTGCTATTGCTGTTCTCATATGAGCAAGGTGTCGATTTACAAAAAGGCTCTCGGTCCTGGACTGCTGATATTACTGATCGTCATTCTGTTTCTGTTCTGGCGTTTTCCAGCAGCAGATTGGTTGCCTGTTGATGCGTTTAGTGATTGGCTTGAAAACGCCGGCTTTGTTGGCATGCTTATTTTCATGTTTGTTGGTGTACTTACAACTGCGATTGGTTTGCCGCGTCAACTAGTAGCGTTTACTGGAGGTTTTGCTTACGGAGTCTTGCTTGGTGTGAGCCTGTCGTTGATTGCTGCGATAGTAGGTTGTTTTGTTACTGTGATGTTTTCAAAACAATTTTTGCAAAAACTGTTAAGTCAGCGATACCCGAAATTTATTCGAATACTTAATTCTCTGGTAGAAAAAGATGCGTTTTTAAAAATTGTCATTTTGCGTTTGCAACCCTTTGGTACGAACCTAGTCACCAATGTGTGCGCGGGATTTACGTCTATACGTATACCTACTTTTCTATTGGCTTCGTTCTTTGGATACATCCCGCAAATGTTGGTTTTCGCATTGATGGGTTCAGGTGTGCGTGTAGGTTCAGGTGCACGCATCTCTGTCAGCGTTGTTCTTTTGCTGATATCCATTGCTTTGGGTTTTTATCTTTATCGTCGCCATAAATCATCCATTCAGCAACTGAACTAACAACATAACTAAAAGAATAGTGTCGACATGGCTGATACAAGTGAGTCACTAACAACTGAAGTCATAACAACAGATCTAACGGTTATTGACAGTTGACATATTCATTTTCCGTCCTTTAATGAAAAAGTAGCGTGCACTTTTTTTGTGCGCGTTACTTCCTCCTCCAAGTGGTAAATGAGAGCATTGATGCTCGAGCCGGCCAGGGAAGGCCTTTTTTTGTTTGTAGCCTAGTCAAAGTATCGGCGTGCTTATTGCTGGACAAGGTGTCGTCCTGAACCTTGTTTGAGTCCGGCACATGCCCGTCAGCGGTAAACACTGTCTATCAGCGGGCGTTGCATTCCTCCGATCGATAAGACGAGGAGCGGCCCGTATCGCCAAACGATGGCTTATTGGCGCTGCTGCCTTTTGTAGTACGTGCGGTGCAATGGCAGCTGATGAGGTATTCGTTTATTCGACGATCAACTCGCTGCGCGGGATCAATATCTCCGCTGGATTGGACTGGCAGTTAACCACTACGCCCCTGACGGGGGCGATTAATTCACTCGGATTCAATGCTGAGGCCGGTTTGGTCTATTACGGCGACGATACGTCAGTATTCCGCTGGAATCCGGCACTAGGTAGCGGTCCAGCCTCGCACACTCTAATGAACGATTTTGCTGTCGGGCCTGTAACAGCGCCAATTCGCAATTTAGGCAGCTCATCAGGCGCTTACAGAGACGGTATTTACTACGTCGGGTCTGAGGACGCTGCTGGAAATGCGGAAGAAGTGTGGGCTTTGACCCTGTCTTTTGATGGTAGTAATGTCGTTTCAGCGCAGCCACTTAATGTGTTGGCCGCCTGTGGCTGTACGGCGGCCGAATTAGGCGCTTTTGGTGATATGGCAGCGCTGACCGAGGGCGGTGTGCATGTTTTGTACGGCGCTACTACCGATATCTCAGGCAATCCTGCTGGATCAGTGGCGGGTCGGTGGCGTTTTACGCCATCCTCCGGTCAATTCGCAAGCCTGCAGACGGGGACCGGTGGTCAAATGAGTGGAAGTTTAACGAACAGATTGTACTCAAATGTGGGTCAGTCGATACGTGAAGTGGATATTAATACTGGAATTGTCAGTAATACGTCATTATTTACCACAGCTGGACCTATTTTCGATTTTAGTGGTGGCTTCGTTCTGGATTTTGGCGACGCGCCCGATAGCTATGGGGCTGCTTTTCATCAGGTGCCGGTTCTCAATCCGACGACTTTCATCGGTAGTGTTGCACCAGACAACGAGCCTGGTTCCCTGAACACGTCCGCTGGGAGCACTGACGGGTCGGGTGATGATTCAGTGGGCGTTGATGACGAAGACGCTGTCAATAATTTGGCTGATATTGATGCCGCATTGGGGCAGTACAGCCTGACAGTCGATTGCTCCTCTAGCTTAACAGGAGTTGCCGGCTGGCTCGATTTCAACCGCAACGGCCTGTTCGACACTAACGAGAGAAACAGCAATCATCCGGCCAGCTGTGCTGCAGGTCAGTCAACGCTTCAATGGCTTGGTATTGGTGCGGCGGTTAGCGGAGACACCTTTCTTCGCTTGCGTGCCTCTGACAATATATCCTCCATCTCTACGCCAACCGGTATTTCGTCAAGTGGCGAAGTTGAAGATCACCCGGTAACGATTGTAAATGCTACGTCAGGTGGAAGTAGTGGGAGCTGTCCAGCCGGGCAGGTCAGTCATTTGTACCAACCGACTAACTTGCCGGCAACTATAGGACCGAACAGCAACACTTTAACAATATCACCAATAGATGTAAGCGAATCTTTTACGGTAACCGATGTTAACGTGCTGGACATAACAGGTACTCATACTCGAATGGGTGACTTGGCTTTCTTCATGCGCTTCGCCGGAGTTGTACGACGTATATACGGACCGAGTTGTGGCTTTGCTGATGACTTCTTTATAAGCCTCGACGATCAAGCAACGGGTACCGCACCATGCCCGGCAACCGATGGTGGAACCTATCCTCCGTTTCAATCGTTAGATGCTTACAATGGCTTGGACTCACAAGGAGAGTGGGAGTTTATTATTCTGGATATACGGAATGGTCGTGATGGTTTACTTGAAAACTGGGAATTAGAACTCTGCAGTGTTGGAACTATCCCAACACCCGTTCCGGATATGCGTATAGGCAAGATTGCAAGTGTTGTTGATCGTGAGGTTGTATTGACGTTTCGCACTGTAAATACAGGGTCTGACGACTTATCGAACGTTCAGATAAGCGATAATCTTGATAATGTTTTTGGTGCGGGAAACTATACGATAACCGCACCGCCAGTACTGACAACGAGTCCTGCGGGTTTTACTATAAATTCAGCATACGATGGTACTGCGGCAAATAGTAACTTTCTCGCGACAACCGCGGTGCTTGCACCCAGTGAACAGATCGATGTGCAGCTAACGGTCGTCGTCGATACAATTGAACAATCAGCAACACCGGGCGATTACACGAATCAAGCGGTGCTCACCGCTACAGACAGTAGTGGAAATCTAATTGATGATCTTTCGGGAGATTCGCTTGATCTTTCCACTGACACTGATAACCCAACATTGTTCTCAGTTGATAAGTCAGCGAGCGTGTCAGGCTTTGTATTTGAGGATACTGGTTTATCTATCGCAACTTCCCACGATGGAATACGTCAAGCGGGTGAGTTAGGGATTGCCAATCGTGTAATAGAAGTATTTGATGCAACAGACACTAGCCTTGGTGTGACACAAACCGATGCAAACGGTTTTTGGCAGATTTCCGTTGCTGAGGCATTTATCGGACAGGCGCTGACCATTCGTGTGCAACCGGGAGCAGACTTTATTGTCATTAGCGAAACTGCAGCTTATGCCAACGGCCTGGTCACAGATGGAGAGCTTCTGACCAGTGTTGCTGCTGGGGAAAGTATCAGCGACCTGAATATCGGATTGATTGAGCAAGCTGAATTTAACGCCAATCAGTCAAGTGCAGTATCAGCTGGAAACACCATGCAATACGCCCATACATATCTATCACCTAGCTATGGAGAACTTTCGTTCTCTTACTCTAATGCCGTCAATCCTGTGGCGCCTGCGTGGTCTAGCGCCTTGATTCTGGATCTCAATTGTAATGGCGTGTTGGATGCGGGTGAATCAGTGGTTTCAACAGCTGTATCGGTTGTGCCTGGCGAAGAGGTGTGCGTGATACTCAGTTTGTCACTACCTAGCAATGTGGCGTCAGGCGCTAGCAGTAATGTGGTGATTTCGACTGATTTGCTGTTAGCGGACGAATCAAATACGGGACATGATGTCAGTATTCAGCTGCAAAACAACGATGTAACGACCTCATTATCCGCTCCCTCAGGGCGGCTTGTGCTCGACAAGACCGTACAAAACATAACCTTGGGTGATCCGCCTGGTAGCAGTAACACCGGTTTGCCGGGGCACACGCTTGAATACCGAATCAGCTACCGCAATACCGGCCCCGGTCAGATTAGCGATTTGGAGATCAATGACGCCTTACCGGCCTTTACCACAGCTGTTGGTGGCTCTGTTGCCTGCGTAACAACACCTACCTCTCTCGTCTGTACACCGGCAATCGCTGGCGATGCGGTTACTTGGAGTTTTACCGGCTCTTTATTGGCCGGAGAGGAAGGCGATGTCCGTTACCGAGTTGTGATCGACTAGCTCGCAACCCGATCGAGTGTGTTTGATATCGCACTTTGTTCAATACCGTTAACCCTGTCACAGTTCAAGCGCGACTTTAGGTGAATTCAGGCTCACTCCCTGCAAAGCAATGGGTAACCGTTAACAGGTTAATCATTCAATTGTTATCACAGGAGAGTGGGATGCGTTTCTCGCCCGTTGTTGCTTTATTTACAGCTTTTTTATTGTTTGCCGGTCTTGCCTTTGCAAAGGGCCCTGTAACCGGTGAGATCAAGGTCTTCGTTGTGTCTACTGATGATTCCGGAAAGGAGATCGTCACTGAGGCCAATGAAACTGAACCTGGTCAAACCATGGAATTCCGCATTATTTTCACCAACAACGGTGAAGAGAGTGTTCGCGGCGTTCAGGTTGTTGACCCAATCCCTCAGAACACACGATTTGTAGTTGATTCGCATCAGGCGGATGTCTCTTCTTCTTTCGAAGTCAGTATCGATGGTGGTGAGTCATTTGAACTTGAGCCGGTAACGCGAATTGAAACTCAGGATGATGGATCTCAGAAAGAAGTTGTTATTCCTCCTTCGCAGTACACCCATGTTCGGTGGTTGGCGAAAGAAGAACTGACATCTAACGGCGGGCAGCACAGCTTTGCTTACCGTGTAACCGTAGATTGATAATAAACGTTATCAAAAATTTATAAAAAATCTAGACGGTTATACATCCATCTGAGCTGTTTTAGCGGTTTTTAGCCCGCTTTATGTCTGGTCCGATCGTCTCACAATTTAAGAGAACTATTTTATGAACAGGAAACGCTTAATTGCGAATCCTCTGGCACAGTCCTGTGCTGCATTGCTGATTGCGGGAAGCGTTGCTTTCTCGGCGTCATCAGTGTGGGCCGCGACGCAGGCCGGAGAGGAAATTAGAAACCTTGCGACAGTCACTTATGAAGATGCCGCCGGTAATGTATTTTCGGCACAATCGAATGAGGCGATAGTCGTTGTTGCACAGGTATATTCTGCGACATTGGGTGTTGATGTTGATGTCAATGCAGCTGCTGGTACCACCATCTACCTGCCGTACATCTTATCCAATACAGGTAATGGTACAGACGTATTTGACTTGACGGCTATCGACGGAATAACCGGTGGTGCTGATATCAACGCATCAAATATCACCATTTTTCATGATGTCAATGGCAACGGTGAACCGGATCCAGGTCCTGGTGAACCTGCAATCACCAGCATCTCTATTGATGACGGTGACTCTGTTGATCTTGTTGTCGCCGTTCAGATACCGCCGACTGCCACTCCTGGTGAAACGGTTGGTATTACGCTGACTGCACAAGCACAGGAAGGTTCTGGTGCAGCCGTTGTGGGATCGGTAACCGACTTGAGTCCAGGTACCGGCCCGACAGGTTTTGGTGGTCGAGATGGTTTGGACGACACCAACGAATCACTTATTACGATAACCAATGATGCGGTCATTGATATCGGTAAGCAGATTACCTCGGTTGATACTGTCAATCACGAGATAACGTATACCTTAACGGTACGGAACAACGGTGGCCAGTCAGCGAAAAATGTTGTTATCTTCGACGGTTTGCCAGAGAACACAACATTTGTCTCTACTGGTGGAACTGGACTGATCGCTCCTACAGATTCACTCAGCGATGAAACTGTGCTTTCAGAAACGATTCTAGGTATTGATTTGAATGCTGATGGCGACTCAACGGATGTTGATGAAATCGGTCTTGGGCTTGATCTCAACAGCAACGGAGTGTCTACTGACACAGCTGTTGATGGTATCTATGCAATCGACGCAGAATTGCCAGCTGGAAACACAGTTACTGTGACGTTGACTGTTCAATATGATCCTGCATTGTTCAATGGTAATGATGAAATATTCAACCAGGCATTCGCTTCCGCTGATAGTAATGACGATGGCGTTGCTGATGTTTTAGTTTCTTCAAACCGCCCAAGTTATGAGATCGATGCAGATTTCGGCGTGACTATCACTGATACAGGTATTAATGGTGCACCAGGAGTTAACGATGGTGGTGATGATGATAATGCCATCAATCAGGATCAGTTAGTTGATGAAGCAGCAGCTGGTGGAGTTGCGGTATTCAGTGCGATCGTTACCAATACTGGTAACTCAAATGACTCGTTTGATCTGAGCATTTCCCCAACTGGAAATAATTTTCCAGCAGGCACTAACTTTACGTTTTTTGATGAAACTGGCCTTGTACCGCTTGTAGACAGTGGAACAATCGCACCTGGTGACAGCAAGACAATCATTATACGGGCAAACTTGCCAGCAACGTCTGCTGGACCGCCGCCCGCACCAGCAACCGAGTATCAAGCAACTGTTGTAGCCGTATCAGTTAACGATACTGCTGTAACGCCTGCATCTGATACGGTCAATGTCAGCTTAGAGACAATCGTCGTTGCGGAGGTTGATTTACACAATAATCCAGGCGGATTGATTGGTAGCGATGAAGATGCACTCAGTGGAGTTCCATATACGGCAATTACTTCCTTTGCTGGTCAGCCAGGTACAACTGTCAACATTCCGTTGTACATTGATAACGAAAGTGAGGCGTCAGATTCATACGTACTCGACGCCGGTTCATCTTTGGTAGCAGGTTCCCTGGGCGCATTGCCTGCGGGATGGTCGGTCCAATTTTTTATTGGCGATGGCGCGGGTAACCCAACGGGTTCCGCAGTTTCAACCACGACGACTATACCGGCTGGTGATGTCGATTTCGAAGTCATCGCGGTTGTCAGCATTCCCGCTAATTCGACTCAAGCTGTTAACGACTTTGTGTTTGACAACGATGGTGACGGTAACCCGGATACGCTCGACGGCGATGCTCTCAATGCTGGTGACGGTGATGGAGATTATCCAATCTTCTTCCAGATCATCTCGCTCAATACGGGCGCCTCTGACACTAAGCTGGATTCGATTGATGTCAATGATTCGCGGGCTCTGTCTTTGATTCCGCCAAGTAGCCAGAATATTGATCCGGGTAGCAGTGTTACGTACACACATACTCTGACCAACAATGGCAACGTTACTGAGTCTGTTGAGTTGACTGCAAGTAATAGTCAGACTGGTTGGGCAACAACGTTATCTATTGATACTAATGGTGATGGTGCTGCTGATACCTTGATTAGTGCACTGGATGATAGTCTGGTTTTACCTACAGATTCGCTTACTATCACAGTCCAGCAAAACAATGGTGTCGATATCGTAGTGACTGTCACTGACACAGATAGTGATGGGATTGCTGAGTTCGAACTGTTGCCTAGCTACAGTATTCCGTTGACTGCAGTTGTGTTCGCTCCTGCTAATGCGCCTATTAATCAGACTGATCTTCTGACGATCTCTGCTGATAACACTGACGCAGCTGGACCTTCCGTGCAGGTAATTGATCAGACCACTGTTGTAAATGGTCAGGTCGTGATTACCAAGACTGTTGCTGTTAATGCAAATTGTGACGGTACCGAAGATGATACAGCATTTCTTGAAACTCAAACTGATACAGTTGAGCCAGGGCAGTGTGCAATCTGGCGGGTTGTTGCTGAGAACACTGGTGCCGTTGATGCGCTGAACGTCATCATCACAGATTCGGTCACAGACTTCAGTGACTATGAGCCTGGTACCTTGAGGTATTGTCTCGGCGATAGTTGCGCTATAAACGATGTTGCAAGCTCTGTTGATGATGCCGCAAATGGTGATAATGGCACGGTAACAGGAAGCACAATCACGTTTTATATCGGTGACGGTATCAATCCGACTGCCGGTGAAGGTGGCCTTCTGATCTCTGGTCAGAAAGCGACTGTTCAATTCGCCGTACGAGTGCAGTAAAACGGGTGGCAGGCGTCACCACTGTAACGGTGGTGACGCTTCTGTTCTCTAAAGATCATGCATGGTGGGCGCTCATGGGTTGTTTTGTTCTTCATGCTCTGGTGGATTCCCATCAGCACAGCATTTGCCGCGACGTCTGCCGGCTCTGAAATAATTAATACCGCTCTACTGATCTATGTAGACAGCAATAGCGGTGATACCGTAGAAGTTCAATCCAATACTTCTCGCTTACGAGTCTCTGAAGTCAAGCGCTTCGAACTCAACACTTCCCAATCTGTCAGTAGTAGACCCGGGGAAGTTGTTAATTTTCCACACCATATAAGAAATTCTGGCAATGTCGACGACAGCTATACCTTGTCTGTCGAAAACGGCATAGCCGACAATAGCGACCTGCTTAATCTGCAGCTGGTGATTGATGCCAATATCAATGGCATTGCCGATGCAGATGAATTGCCTATTGTTGCTCCTATTTTATTAGCACCTGATGAAACGGTGTCTTTGGTTGTCAGTGGCGTCATACCCAATGACGTTGCAGCACCAGATACCATTGAAATTCAAGTACATGCTCAATCGCAAGATACGTCACTTGCGGTACAAACAAATCGAGATGATATAACTATCGAGGCAATCGCCTCATTGGAGATTGATTTGTTGACGTCGGCCAGTTGTGAAGCCGATCTTCCTCCCGGTGAACGTATAGATGTCACCATTAGCGCGGTCAATACATCAGCAGTGTTGCCTGATGCCAATGAGTATCTGGTAGATGGAGAGTTACGCGAAGGTGTCTTGTTTGAACTGACGATACCAACTGGCTTGCAACTCATCAGGGATCCGTTTCTTGATGTTGAAGCGTTTCAGGCGATTAGTCTGGTTCGTGAAACGGGAGAAACCGAAAACTGGATGCGTTATGAACAATGGCAAGGCTTGAGCACATTGAGTCATGTCGCGCTGCTGGTGCCAGTTGATTCTTTAAGCACAGATGATCAGGCTCGCATAAGTTTTGGCTTGACTAGCGCAGCTGATTTGGCGGAAGGGCGATCGGCTTTCGACTTGATTGCAGGCTTTGACGAAGACATCGATGGTGTTGTCGATGTTGTTTCGAATTCACGCTGTGTTAGTTACCTGGTTGCAGCAAGGGGAAGCCCTGGCGCAGAACTACGTTTTATAGAAACAAGCTTTGATCGTCAACGAAATGAGTCGACGCCTGAATTTGGAATGGATGAAGACTTTATAGATGCACCTGTCTACCGGCTGACAAATTCCCTGGCGGAAATAATAGACGCTGGTGCAACTACGACAGATCAGCTTGATGATGAATTAAATACTCAGCTAAATGATCCAATCAATTTAACGGCGCAGAACGCTGTCTACGTTGAGCTTTTCGCGAGTAACATCACCCCTGAGTTGATACTGAACTCCACCACTGGTGTTCGCCACGTCGTCGTCAACGTGTTGTCTACTGAAACATTGGATTCGGTAAATCTACTGGTTCGTGAGACTGCGCCTGGAAGTGATACTTATCGAAGTGCCCGACCGCTTTATCTTGGCGAAGGGGTGGCAGCTAATGACGCATGGTGTCCTGTCGATGCTAATGCCGCCTTGGATCAAGAAATTGATTACAGCGATAACGCAGAAGTCTGTGTGCTCGCTAGTGTGCGTGGCGACGTGTTGAATGTGTCTTTTTCTGATCCGGCAAACAACTTTGACTTACTTGATACCGCATTAGTTGATCCTTCCGGCCGGGTCTTTGATTCTGTAACACTGGCGGGGGTTGCCAATGCGGTGGTATCTGTGTTCTCCGGTGATTCCCTGGCAGTAGACCCGCTCAGCGGAGAACCGCTGGAACTGACGACCGATGAAGATGGGCGTTTTGATCTGCCACGGATATCGCCAGGGGCTGCTTACAGTTTCTTCGTTGATCCACCAGATTCTCATTCTTTTCCATCATTGGTTTCTGCCGATCGTTTTACGCAAGATAACGTGTTGCCTGCTTCATATGGCCCTGATGGTTATCAAGCAACCGATTCTGGAATTTTTTCAGTACTCGCGGGTGAACCACCTCCGGTTCTGGATATACCAATAGACCCTGTTAATCGTGAAGCCCTGATTGAAGCTGTCAAGACAGCGTCGGCTACTTCAGTCGAAGTTGGCGATATTGTCAGTTATACAGTCGCAGTGACGAACCAGAGTACCGGTGACATGACTGAGTTGTCAGTGCTCGACGTACCGCCGTATGGTTTTCGATACATACCTGGCTCTACCAGTGTGAATGGTGTGGGGAGTGATGATCCACAACGTATTTCAATAACTTCTGGTGAGCCTGATTCAACTGGCGGTGCTCTACGATTCACACTCGATGCATTGCCATCAGCTGAGACAGTATCGGTTGTCTACCGCGTACAAGCTACCGCAGCTGGTATCGAAGGTGATGGTGTCAATACAGCAGTTGCCAGTGCCCAAACCATCAGTGGGTTTGAGTTGGTAGCCGCACCAGCACGAGTAACTGTTGAAGTGAGGTCTCGTGGTGTGTTCTCAGATGATGCGATATTGTTTGGTAAGGTTTATGTCGATGCAGATTGTGATCTTTTGCAGGACCATGCCGAATGGCCAATTGCAGGCGTCAAACTGTATCTGCAAGACGGTACTTTCGTAATTACCGACGAGGACGGTCAGTATAGTTTGTACGGTTTAAGGCCAGGTCTGCACGTAGTTAAAGTTGATCCAATAACTTTACCGGAAGGTTTGCACCTTAAACCAGTTGATAATCGTAATGTCGCAGATGCCGACAGTCGATTTGTTGATTTAATTGCGGGCGATATGCATCGTGCTGATTTTGCAGCCTTCTGTCCAGCGGAGCATGTTGATAAAGTCTACGAGGAGATACGGGATCGCAATAAAAGTTTGCGCGGATCCTGGGTGCTCGAAGAAGCAAGCCTCTTTCAGCCTGAGGGCACAACTCGTCAACTTGGTGATGCCCAACGTGCAGATATCGATGGTGATCTGTCCAGTGGATTTCTAACTGATCCTCAGCTTCGTCGTAATCGTGAAAACAATAAGGCGATAGAGGACGTCTCAGCCTCTGATGATGGAAAGACTGATTCTGAACCCATTGAAATTACTGAAGCCGAACCTGATCCGGATTCCCCAAGCATTACCGATAAGTACTCTGCAGTTGGCGTTGATGGACGCCCGCGCATGGGTGATCCGAAAAAACTGGCCGCAGACATAACTGCCGATCAAGCTGCCAAAGGAACGTTTATCTGGCCACTGGATGAATTCAGTACAGATGGACGTTTTTTGGCCGTTGTGCGCTCGGGGATTGATCCTGTTCTCTATGTTGATGACGTTGCGATACCTGAAACGCAAATAGGTGAACGCATCATCAATCGCCGGGAGAAGGCGCAAATAGTTGCCTGGTATGGCATCAATTTGAAACCGGGTAAGAACAAGGTAGAAATTCGTGGCAAAGACAGTTTTGGCAACGAACGTGTTCTGGCTGAAAGTGATTTCAAACGACCGGCTGCTGGTGTAAAGCTGATCATGCGCACACGAGTTGACACGCTTCCGGCTGACGGTGGCCGTTCGACTGTGGCTATCGACATAGTGATCAACGATGCAAATGGTTACCCGGCAAACGGTGTCTATTTTGTGAGTCTTGGTACCACTGCCGGCGAATTTGTCGAACCGGATCTGCAATCAAGTGAACCAGGTACGCAAATTCGTGTAGAAAACGGCCGCGGTAAAATTCATCTAAGAAGCTCTGATTTGACGGGGCCGATGCGTATAACTGCGCGCGCTGGAAACATGGAATCGTCCTTGAACATCTTGCAGATTGCATCTGCACGCCCACTGATAGGTGCTGGTTTTGTCAGTATTGGTGGGCGTCTCAGCCGAGTGCAAGAAGGTGATGATGCACGACATGATGTCGAAGATGGATTTAAAGGACATGCTCGTGCTGCAGTGTTTCTCAAAGGCCGAGTACGGCGCGATCTAACCATGACACTTAGCTATGACTCTGACAAGGACAGGGATACGCGACTGCTTAGAGATGTAAATCCTAACGATTACTACGCAACCATGGGCGACTCTTCAATAAGAGGCTACGAAGCGCAGAGTAGAAGCAAACTGTTTTTAAAACTTGAAAGAGATCGGCATAGCATCATGTGGGGTGATTACCTGACTGATCATCAAAGCGATACTCACGATTTGGCTCGTGTACAAAGAACCTTAACCGGATTCAATGCAATTTATGACGATAGACGCGATCGCGTTCAGCTATTTGCTGCCCGTCAGTCGGATATTAGAACCAGCGAAGAGATACCAGGTAACGGTACTGCGATGTTATTCAGATTATCGGATGCGCCGATTGTCGCTAATAGCGAGGTTGTCGAGTTACTCGTACGAGATCTTGATAACCCAGGGCTGGTTATCGAGCTTGATCGGTTGCAACGAGGTCCTGATTACCAGATCGACTCACTGACAGGTCTTCTTAGCTTCAGCTCTGTGATACCAACCGTTGATAGTAATTTCAATCCGGTCTCAGTACGAGTCAGTTACGATCGTAGTGTTGATGCTGATGATCACACGATTGTAGGTTTACGTTGGTCACGCAAGTTCAATGATGCTATTCGGGCTGGGATTAGTCTGACTGAAGATCAAAACCCGTTGTCAGGGTACAGATTGGCAGGCGTTCACTTGACTGCTAAACCCACACACAATACAGAGTTGAGGGCTTCGCTTGCTGGACAGCGCCACAACATTAACCAGCTTGAAGGTCATGCGGAAAGGTTGGAGATCGAACACTTTTGGAAAGGCAGGCGTGATCATCGCAGTAGTATGAGTTGGGCTCGTAGTGATGAGCGATTTGATAACCCTGAAGCAGGTTTATCTTCCGGTCGTGAAGAGTGGCGACTTGAACATCTTCAGCCCATTGGGAACACCACATCGTTAAAAGCGATTGCTGTGCACAGTGCCTCTTCATCAGATCAACAACGAATAGGTAATGCATCACTTGGTTTGACTCGACGTATCAATCAGTGGTCATTGAATGCGGGGACCCGATTTGTCTGGAGTGAGAACCCTAGCGGGCGTGAATCTTTCAATACCTTATTCGCAGGAGTTGAGAAAAGGTTTGTTTTAAGAAATGGAAAGCCCTTAAGCCTCAGCGCTGATTATGAACGTGATATCTCTGACTCGCAGCGGTTCAAAGTCAATTTAGGTGCGCGTATGGAAGTTCACGACCACGTGTCGATATACGCGAACTATGAATTTGATCGAGGTGTAGGGCTGCGTTCGATTACAAGTACCGGCGATGGGACTAGAAAATTTATAGTTGGTGTGGAGTCAGATGTTCTTCCTGCAACTGAAATTTACAGTGAGTACAGGATGCGTAGCGGATTTTCGCAATCCGAAATTGAAACTGCCAGTGGAATTCGTGGGCGCTACGAAATAGAACCAGGGCTTAACTTCAGCCCAGCATTTGAATACATCGATATTCTTGGTGGCAATGATTCTGACTCGATTGCGCTGTCACTTGGTGTTAGCGATACCCGTAACCCTAATCGTAAATTGACTGGTCAGGCAGAGGTTCGAGACACCAATTCGAATCGCTATTACGGATTCCGCGCAACCCTTGCACAGCGCTTAAATGTCGACTGGACAACCTTGGTCAGAGAGGAATTCACTCAGCAGACTCCTGACGTTGGTGAATTGAGTGCGCGGCATCGCTTTACGCTTGGATTTGCCCGTCGCCCAAAACTGAATAATCGTCATCACGCCTTGTTCTATGCAAGTTGGAAAGAGGACTTTGGGCCTGAAGATGGACAGGACAGCCGTGCTTATCTTTTTTCCACGCATCAAAATCGCACGATCAACGACAAGATCACGGTTAGTGGAAGGCTTGGACTCAAGTGGCAATCGACTCGCTTTGCAACAGGTGCAATCGATTCGGAAGTTGCATTACTGGATCTACGCACAACGATTGATCTTGCCCGTCGCTGGGAACTGGATTTTCGTGGTGGTGTGCTCGGTGTTGGAGATGGTGGTGGTCAAAGGTATTCGTTTGGCGCTGGCTTCTCATGGATTGTCGATAAAAATATTCGCCTCGGGCTTGCCTACAACCTGCAAGGCTTCAGGGAAGAGGATCTCGATGAACAAGGCTATAACGCCGAAGGCCTTCACATAGGTCTTGATTTAAAATTTGACGAGGATTGGTTTCAATGGCTATCGGACTAGACAAGCAACCGCGGCTATTAGCGGTGTTGCTGATGACCCTGCCCGTAGTAACGGCGTGTGTCAGCACTGAAGAGTTGTATGCAGAATATGATGTGCATGCATGCAAGGTAGATCTGTCTGAGCCGAAGATACTGAGCGCGACGCTTGCCTCTAGTCAGCAGCTATGGAATCCGGCTGTGTACTTTGGTTATGACGACCACGATCTCGATGAGCAAAGCATGGAGCTGCTACAAGAGACAGCCAAAATTATGAATCAGCATCGGGAGCTCAATCTTGCTCTACAAGGCTTCGCTGATCGAATCGGTGGCATTGCTTACAACATACGTTTATCTGGCAGACGAGTTGATTCAGTCACTCAGTACTTGCTTGATCAAGGTATTGATCAGTCGCGCATCGTATCGCAACCACTGGGTGAAGGTTTGCCTCAGTTTGGATCTGACGATTCAAGAGCGCGTGCGACAAACCGACGAGTTGAATTGATGTTGCTCGATAAGAATGGTCGTCCAGTCAAACCGCTGTTTGAGTTTCCGGACATCTGATTCATGCGCCTTCTGTTTGCCATTGTAGTGCTGTTACTTACCGGGGTTACGTATGCCGTGACTCCTGCGGGCACCCTTATCCGTAATCAGGCTAGTGCCAGTTATACAGATGCTGACGGGCGCCGGGTTACGGTTCAATCTAATCTTGTCGAAACACTTGTTGAACAAGTAGCGGGTCTTGAACTCACCAACGATCAACAAGTACGTGGCGATGCAGGAAGTACTGTTCAGCTTTCGCATAGATTGCTCAATACAGGGAATTCGACTGATAGCTACTCATTGCAATTGCAGAATACTGGCGGCAATATTGATTTGTCTGATCTGCTTATCTTTGCCGATGCCAATGCTGATGGAGTTCCGGATTCTTCCACACCAATAACATCAACACCGCCAGTTGCACCTGATCAGGATTACTTTATCGTTCTTGTTGGTGACATTCCATCATCCGCTAATGATGGTGACAGTGCAGCTATTACCGTGACGGCTACCAGTGTGTTTGATTCGAACGTCAATCAGCAGAACGTTGATCTCGTCACTTCAGGTGTTGGTGCTTCAATTCAGGTAACCAAGTCGATGTCGTCAAATCAAGGACGGTCTCCAAGTACGCCTTACACCGTGACCTTGCGTTACGAGAACACCGGTAGTCAAAGCGCTGGTAATGTAACGCTCATCGATGCATTACCAACGGGTATGACCTATGTGCCAGGCAGTGGGCGTTGGAGCGAAACTACGGATGCATTGACTGATGGGGATCCGCTTGATCCTCATACAGGTCAATCCAGCAATATTCGTTATTGCGCTTATGACTCGAGTTGCACCGGATTGAGTGAAGCAAATAACGATGCTGACTTAGACAGTACTAACCAGGTCACGGCTATCATCGATTTTGTTCCTGCCGGACGCGTCGCAACCTTATCGTTTGATGTGTCCATTGATAGTGGGCTTCCAAGTGGTTTTTTGGAGAACGAAGCGGAATTCGAATACGACATTGCAATCAATACTGTTCCTCGTGAATTCACCAATACAGTCGCCTTTGAAGTGCTTGCAAACTCAGGTGTAGTCGCCAATGGGTCTAACACAAGTTCGATTAATGGCCTTAATGAACCGGTTAGCATATTCAGTACAGCTCAAGGCGGTAAAGTAAAATTCGACAACTACATCTGGAATACTGGTAATTCAACCGATACGTTCAACATTACTGTAGACAGCGCAGCTTCGACATTCCCGCCGGGTACCTTGTGGCGCCTACTCCGTAGTGATGGCGCGACTCTCATGCAAGACACCAATGGTGATGGCACGATAGACACGGGGCCTGTAGCACCAGGTGGGTTTAGTTTGGTTGTACTTGAACTGGAACTCCCCGGTGATGCTGCTGGCAACAACGGGGGTTTTGGGTTTGATGTCA
Source organism: uncultured Granulosicoccaceae bacterium (assembly GCA_964594905.1). Classification (GTDB taxonomy): domain Bacteria; phylum Pseudomonadota; class Gammaproteobacteria; order Granulosicoccales; family Granulosicoccaceae; genus Granulosicoccus. The sequence continues at coordinate 32,765 of CAZQOI010000010.1, read as the reverse complement.
CCAAGACAGCTCGATCGGTTTCTGATAACACAGTGTTTGATTCTGTGATTGACCACCTTGATGAAATAGTTGCGAATCAAGTTGATATCACTAATCAAGCGCCTGCGGGTACTGCTGGAGCGCTTGGCGCAGGTCCCGGACCAGAGTCCAGTCCTGTAAGCGTTCTACAACCTGATGGTGACCGTAAGGCTTTGTTTGATCTTTATGTACGTCATCAAGGTACCGAGCCAGACACTTATGGCTTGTATGCTTATGCAAGCGCATCAGGTGCGCCACTACCGCCAAACTGGCAGGTGCGGTTTCTTGATCCAGTGACTAACCAGCTGATAAGCGTTACCCGACTGTTGGCATCGGGAGAATCTCAACATGTTATCGCTGAAGTGACCGTTCCTGAGAATTTAGCGGTTGGTACGAGTAGTATCTTTTTCAGTGCGGCATCACAAACTGGCGGCGCTGTTGATATCAAACACGATGGTGTAACTATCAATATCGTCAGCACACTCAGAATTGAGCCAAGTTTAACTGCGACAATTCAACCTGGCGGTACGGTTGTCTACAAGCACCGTCTGATAAACGACGGTAATGTTGAATTGTCCGATATTCAATTATCAGCCAGTGAGACGCGTCCTGATTGGCTCAGTACCATTTTCGCCGACACCGATGGTGATGGCGCCTTAAGTCCGGCAGACCAGGTGATTTCCGCACCACTGTCGCTTAACGCTGGTGCTAACGTGAGCTTCTTTGTTCGGGTATTTGCGCCGACGACTGCGATCAACCTTCAGCTCAACACTACGACGGTCCAGGCCCAATGGAATGGCAATACTGAATCGGCACAGATTGCAGATCTGACAACAGTCTCCACAACACACGTTTCGATTCTCAAAGAACAAGCGGTTGATATGGGCTGTGACGGAATACCTGATGTGGGCAATGACTTCTCAGTAGGCGAGATTCTGGTCGAACCGGGTAATAACTGCGTTATCTATCGCTTGACCGCGTTGAATCGAGGCCAGGAACCTTCATTCAACGTGAAGATTCATGATTCAACGCCACAATTTACCGTGTACAAAACGCCAGCAAGCTGCTCGCGAACACCTTGTTGGATCGAGGAACCGCTCGATGAGGCAGTAGGGACCGTCAATGCTGAGACTGATCAGCTGCTTCCCGGTGACTCGTTTTATCTGCAATTTTCTGTTCGCCTGCCTCAGTGATCCTCGAAAACTCCCGCAGTCGCTCCTGATACGTGGCCTCGCGCGGCGAGGTCAGCGTTGATTTTCAATCCACAAATTGGTCTATTTTTGGTCCTTTCTGATCTTTCTACTGACAGCAGAGAGCCAGGGTTTGGGGCTTTTCTGTCAATTTTTTGTGATGCAATTCACAAAGTAACGTGTAGGTTATTTGTGCACATAACTTGCTCAATTTCCACTTAACACACTGCCGGTGGACGCCGGCACGCCTATCAAAAAGTTGTGCGCGGTCGTCGATGACGGCAGCTAACAGCTCAGTGGAAAGCGACTATGTACGCCTTGTCAGTCAAAATTTACCTCGTATTCACGGTGTTACGTGACACCGTTATGTGTACTCGCTCCGCTTGGGCTAATACAGCGGATTTTCAATCATGAAGAGTAAGGCCCTGCGTTCGCTTCCACGAATGCCAGTTTTCCGGCGCAAGCTTCGAACAAGTGGTCAGCTTGGTTTGCTCGCGTGCAGCTCGCTTGCGACGTCTGCCCATGCCGATCTGATCCTCAATGAAACTCTCGACGCCTCGGTGCTTGCCAATGAGGTCATGGACACAGTCAATGGCAATCTGAGCATAAGTACTCAGTCGACCACTGGACTTGCCGGGCAGGCCGCGACCTTTACCAATGGCTTGAGTGTTCCTGGATTCATCGATTTTGAAAACGGAATCATAATGAGCTCGGGAAGTGTCGGCAATATTGCCGGTCCCAATGAATCTGATGGATCCAGTACTGACCACGATTTCGGATTTCAAAACGACCCTGATTTTGATGCGCTGACAGATTCGACTAACGGAACTGATGATGCCGTTTTCATCGAAATTGAATTCATACCAGATGGTGACACGCTGACCGGTACTTTTGTATTCGCATCAGAGGAATACAACGAGTATGCGCCACCCGATGGTGCGTTTAGTGCCAACAACCAGTTTTACGATGTAATGGCGTTTTTTGTCAACGGCATCAATTACTCGCTGACTGCTGATGGTGATGATGTATCGATCAACTCAGTGAACAAAACCTTGAACGCTGCTGATTTCATCGATAATGACTTTGGTGATTTTGATCCCGATCCCACACCGTTCGACATCGCACCAGACGGCTTTACGAAACGCCTTTCCTGGACAGCTCCAGTTAATCCCGGTGTTATCAACACCTTGAAGTTTGGTGTTGCCGACGGTGGCGACGCTTCCTTTGATTCATGGTTGTTGATAGATCGTGACTCCTTCAAGGTATTGAATGCGCCTGTGGATATTGATCTATCGGTTTCCGTACAAGGCCCGGGCGGTGAGATCGAGTCAGTTACGCCGATGCTTATCTCAACGGAAATCGAAAACCTGGGTAGCAACGCGACAGAAAGAGAGATATCGGTTGTTCATACGCTTCCTGATGGTGTCACTATCAATGGCGGTGGTGCAGCCTCTGTAGCTGAGTCTGGTGTCAATGGCGATGAGTGGCTCTGTATATCAACTGCCTCAGTGCCGCAGCTTGTTGAATGCCGCAGTATTACCCCAATAGGCACCTCCGCGGGAAATTCGACGTCAGTCTTCAATTTTACAACTGATCCAATCGATGCTTCTTTAATAGGTACTTCGATTGTCAACACCGTCAATGTGTCCACGACAGATAACGATACCGTTTCTGGCAACAACGACATTACGACATCGACGTTGGTTGTTGCTTCGGATACAACACCTCCGATGGTCACGATCAGTGGTGTTCCGCCAATCAGTGGTGGTGTCGAACCGTACACAGTCAACTTGTCTTTTGATGAGGTAGTTACGGGTCTTGATGCCGCGGATATTGTTGTTGGCAATGGCGCTGCGAGCAATCTGGTTATATTGAGTCCACTGGAAGCCACCGTCGATATCACGCCGAGTGCTACGGGGGATATAACGATAGATGTGCCGACAGGTGCTGTTCAGGATGCATCTGGAAACGACAATCTGGCGGCGGCCACGGCCACCACTATTTTCGATGCCACGTCACCTGTATTAACTATCAACAATGCCCCTGGTGTTGTTGGGAATACAGATCCGTTTGATGTGACGTTCTCGTTCAGTGTGCCGGTCGTGGGTTTCGCGCTAGACGATATCAGCGTCGGCAATGGCTCGGCGACGAATCTGATTATGATTGATTCGTCCACGTGGACGGCAACCATTTCTCCTGACACCACCAACGATATCGTTATATCTGTACCGGCGGCGGCAGCTCAGTCCACAAGCACTAGCGTGGACAGCAGTGGAGATAGTGTCACGGTCGCTTTGAATCTCAGTGCACCAACGGGTGTACTGACCGGTGCTCCGGCACTGACGAACTCGCTTGCCAGCTATCCCGTGACACTCACCTGGAGTGAGGATGTCACGGATATGACCGCTGGCGATATTGTTGTAAGCAATGGCGTGGTTTCGCTGTTTACCCCTGAAACCCCTCTGGTGCCCGGAAGCGTCTACACATTTGAGGTGACACCAATAGGTGATGGCCCAGTCATTGTTTCGGTACCGGAGTCTTCGGTTATCGATGTGGCCAGTAACGGCAACTCACCGACATCGGTTACCACGATTGTTGACACGACGCCGCCGGTGATCGTTATTGACGCAGTCGCTACTGATGATTACATAAACGCGATGGAAGATGATGCGCCGGTGCTTGTGAGCGGAACAAGTGTTGGGCTTGATGACGGCGCGATCGTCAATGTGACTATCGATGGCACAGCATACTCAGCCACCGTCAGTGGTGATGCCTGGAGTGTCAGTGTTCCAGTCGCCAGCGTGCAGGCCTTTGATCCAACGGAGCTCATAACAGCTGATGCTACGGATGCGGCTGGCAATCCCTCGGCCCAAGCGACAAGATCGATCAACTACGACGTTACCGCACCAACGCAACCAACGGTTGACTCGGCGTTGGTCAATGTTGCGCTGCCAGTGTTGACAGGAACCGCGAACACGTTGCCTGGCGATACCTTGTCCGTGACGATTGGCCTGAATGAGTATCTGGCTGGCGAAGGTGATCTGGTTGAAGACGGAGCAGGGGGCTGGACGTTAACCATCCCGGCTGGCGATGAAATTCCGGACGGTAGTTACAGTGTTGTCGCAACCATTACTGATACAGCGGGAAACGCCAGTACCGATACCAGTATTAATGAACTGACTGTCGATACCTTACCGCCGGCTGACCCTACCGTTGCCGTGGACCTTGCCGCTGCCGATGACTCTGGCACGTTGGATGACGATGACATCACGAACGTCGCGAATGGCAGCTTTTCGGTTCCTCCTGGAACGGCGACTGCGAATGACACCGTTACCTTATATAGCGATGGTGCGGCGATTGGTACAGCCGTAGTGTCGGCAGATGGTAGCTTCACCGTTGCCGCGGCGACATTAGCCGAAGGTTCTGCCGCTATTACCTGGTCGAGCACAGATGCCGCTGGTAATGAAAGTGCGCTGTCACCGGCGAACGTGGTAACGCTCGACACTACAGCGCCAAGCCCTGCGATCGATTCACCTGTTACGGCTGACAATATCGTCAATACATCAGAAGCTGGCTCACTGTCGATAAGCGGTACATCTGATGCTGGAACTGATGTGTTGGTTTCGATCAGCGATGGTAATAACCCGGCAATCGATTTTCCTGCCGTCGTTGACGGTAGTGGTGTTTGGTCATTAACTGGTCTTGATGTTTCTGCATTGGACAATGGTCCCTTGACCTTATCCATCACAGGGACAGATCGAGCTGGCAACACTGCCAGTGGATCAGACGTCGGCACAACCCTGCAACAAGCCTTACCTGTATTGGCCTTTGCCGCTATTGCAACGGATGATGCCTTGAATGCCGATGAAGTCACACAGGATCTTGTGGTGGCTGGTACATCGACCGATCTTGCTGACGGCGATACCGTTACAGTCTCAATTGGTGCAGGCACTTACACCGCCACGGTTAATAGTGATCAATGGCAGTTGACGGTACCTGCGGCCGATGTTTCAACGTTTACTGATGGTGAGCTGGTCACGGCTGATGCCAGTGATTCTGCTGGAAATATTGCGAGCACCATTAATGTTTCTCTATTTGTAGACACCGTCCTGCCAATCGTTGCGATTGACGCTGCTGAGCTTGCGACTAGTAGTAACGAATTGAGTTATCAGATTACGGGTAGTTGTACCGTTGATGATGAGCTGGTTTCTGTGTCAGTCACTGGTGCGACGCCAGCTACACAGGATGTCAGTTGTGCATCAGGTGGTTCATGGACTGCCACTTTCGATGTCTCGGCAATTGCTGATGGGCTCGATGCGATTGTGATTGACGCTACACAGAGCGATGCCGTAGGTAACGTTGGTGTCGCAGCGACCGAATCTGCCAATAAAGACACTGGTATGCCCTCGATCAGCATCTCTGTTGTCGCGACAGACGATGTCATTAATATTAATGAAGCATCCTCTGATCTGACTGTAGATGGTATTACCGTAGATATCGAGGACGGGCAACTGGTTACTGTGTCTGTTGATGGTGTGGATTACACAACAACCGTCGTTGCAGATGCCTGGTCGATCGTTGTCCCTGTTGCAGCTGTTGCGGCTTTTGAGATCGATGAGGAAATTCTCGCTAACGTCGAAACTCTTGCAGGGCTTGCTGCACCGCAAGCCTCACGCAGTATTGATATTGACATCATTGCACCAGCTTCGCCTACGGTTGCAACGTTAGTCAGTAATAACGCTACACCGACCATTACCGGTACCGCAGTGGTTGAAGCAGGTGGCCTGCTTACTGTCACCGTCGATGGTGAAAGCTACGAAGCGGGTTTAGGTGATCTTGTCGTGTCTGGTACAGACTGGACACTGACTATCCCGTCTGGTGATGACCTATCCGATGATGTTTACGATGTCGAGGTATCTCTGACGGATGCTGCTGGCAATCTGACCGTTGAGCCTGGCATCGAAGCTTTGACAATAGATACAACGGCTCCTGCACCACCTCCTGTGGCGGTCGACTTGATAGCCGCTGACGATAGTGGGCTGAGCGACGCTGATGACATTACCAATGTACAAGCACCAACATTTGTTGTGGCCGATGGCACACTTGAGCCTGGCGAGACAGTAACGGTTTATGCCGATGCTGTGGAAATTGGTACTACCAGTGTTAACGCGGCTGGTGGGTTTTCGCTAACAAGCAGTGTATTGGTTGATGGTAGCTACAGCATTAGTTACACCTTGGCTGACGCGCTCGGAAACGTCAGTAGCTCATCGCCGGCCTTGCCAATTGTTGTCGATACGATCGCAAATGCGCCAACGATAAATCCAGACATCATGGATGATGACATTATTAATGCTGCGGAAGCGGGTGCGGTCTTGGTCAGTGGTACAACTGAAGCAGGTGCGGCCGTAACGGTAGAATTTATAGACACGTCTGCGGCATCGGTGTCGGTTGTTACCACCGCTGAAGCCAGTGGCATCTATACCCTTAATGCTGAACCTGCAGATGTTTCCTCTTTGTTGGCGGGTGATGTTCAGGTTTCAGCCAGTATTACTGATGTCGCGGGTAATGTGTCTTCAGCGTCAACCGTGTCGGTTGAGCTGGACCCAGTAGCACCTGCTCAGCCCACGGTTAATACGCTGTTAAGTAACAGCGCAACGCCGTCATTGACAGGTGATGTGTCGCTCGCTGTTGGTGAAGCTATCAAGGTAACTCTCAACGGTGAAGAGTATCTGGAAGGTACTGACCTAGCAGTTGTAGGCAGTGCCTGGACACTTGTCGTGCCAGCGCTTAATGCACTTCTTGAAGATACTTATGATGTGCTTGTCGAGGTGTCGGATACTGCTGGAAATATTACCGCTGATTCGACGACTGATGAGTTAACTATAGATTTAACTTCGCCGACTGATCCGATCGTTGCCCTGGATCTTTTGGCCGCAAGTGATACCGGTGCCAGCGATACTGATGATCTCACTGGGTTGACTAGTGTCGACGTTGATGTGCCTGCTGGTACTGCGGTAGCAGGTGATATAGCGACAATTTATCTTGAAGGTATTGCTGTTGACACAGTAGTCGTTGCTGCGGATGGCAGTATCAGCGCAACGCTAATCAATCTGCTTAATGGGCCGAATGTAATTAGCTACACATTGAGTGATGCTGCTGGAAACGACAGCGCGTTCTCGCCAGAATTAACAGTGTTCGTTGACGATGGTCTGATTGCACCGACCTTGTCTGTGCCAATTGCCGTGGACAATCAAATCAACGCTGGTGAAGCGATGATGGTTGATTTAGCCGGTACGGCTGAAGCGGATAGCGAAGTGACCGTAACCATCAATGACGGTAGTGGATCTCCGTTGGTGTTGACAGTTACTGCTGACGGTAGTGGTAACTGGGTCATCGATGATGTTGATGTGTCATCACTTGCTGAAGGGACCTTGAGCGTCGGAGTGAGTTCGGAGGATTCTGCCGGTAACACGGGAAGCACGACACCTGCAGATGTTGAATTTGATATCACGATTCCGACGGTGGCAATTAACGCTATCGCGACTGACAATATTATCAATATTGCAGAATCGCTTGTAGATCAGACAGTCTCTGGTTTCAGCACCGATTTGGCTGATGGATCAACTGTTGTCGTTTTCGTCAATGGTCAGAGTTATTCGGGCATTGTGTCTTCGAACGCATGGAGTGTGATTATTCCATCTGCTGATATTCAGGCTTTCGATTCCACTGAAGCATTTGTTGCGACAGCAAGTGACAGTGTTGGTAACGCCGCTTTGCCAGCAACAGTCGATATCACTACTCAGTTTGCCTTACCAACAATCAGCATTAGCGCTGTATCAGGCGATAACGTTATCAACAGCGCTGAGTCGTTACTTGATCAGACTATATCCGGCGCAAGTACAGACCTCGCTGATGGGGATGCAGTTACCGTCAATGTTAATGGTATTGATTACCAGACAACTGTGTCTGGCGGGAACTGGAGCGTAATCGTGCCTGCGGCTGATGTGCAGGCATTTGCTGCAATCGAAACGGTTACCGTTACTGCGACTGATGCCTTCAGTAACTCTGCAACACCAGCATCAGTCGATATCGTTGTAGACACAGCAGCTCCGGTACTGACACTTGATGCCATTGCAGGTGACGATCGTATCAATGCAGCTGAAGCCTTGGCCGATGTAACGATATCAGGAATCTCTACAGGATTACTTGACGGTGAGTCAGTGATCGTCTCAATCAATGGCCTTGATTATGTAGCACCCGTGGGCAGTGATGCCTGGAGTGTGGTTATTCCGGCTGCTGATGTAGCAGCATTAAGTGATGGTGATCAGGTATCAGCTGCCGCTACCGATGCAGCAGGCAACGATGCAGTGCTGGTGACAACGACTCTGATCATCGATACCGTTATACCAGTCGCGTCAATCAATACCCCGGCGCTGGCAACGGCAGCAAACTCTGACAGTTATCAGGTCAGTGGTAGTTGTACGGTTGACGATGGTTCATTGGATATCAGCATTGTAGATGCAACTCCGGCGTCTCAGTCGGTGAGTTGCGCATCGGATGGAACCTGGACTGCTGATTTTGATGTGACACCAGTTGTTGATGGTCTTGACACGGTTGTTGTCAATGCCACGCAAACAGATGCAGTGGGTAATGCAGGCGTAGCAACGCCGGTTACAGCGAACAAAGACACAACAGCGCCATCGATCAGCATCGCCGTGATAGCGAGCGATGATGTGATCAACCAATCTGAGTCAGGTTCTCTATTGGTGATCAGTGGAACGACCTCTAATATCGGTGACGGTCAACAGGTCACTGTCAACGTCGCGGGTAGCAGCTTTACCAATACCGTGAGCGGTGATCAGTGGTTGGTGTTGGTGCCAGCCAGTACGGTACAGGGCTTCTCCAGCTCAGAGACAGTCACCGCTGATGTATCCACACTGGCGGGACTGGCAGCAGACACAGCGAGCCGCGATATCAGTGTTGATGTGATTGCACCACCCGCGCCGACAGTGGCCACCTTGGTGACCGCGTTAGACACACCAACGATAACGGGTACAGCGACATTAACTGCCAGCGACACGTTGACCGTGTTGCTGAACACGGTGCCGTATGTGAACGGTGACGGACAATTAAGTGATGATGGTCTCGGTGGTTGGAGCTTAACGGTACCAGCAGGCAGTGAGTTGTCTGATGGTGTTTACGATGTGCAAGTGACGGTTGCGGACAGTGCAGGTAACGCCAGTGCGATACCGGGCACGGGTGCATTGACAGTTGATACGACAGCACCAGAAGCACCAACCGCACCGCTGGACCTTGTTGCATCGAGTGACAGTGGTAGCAGTGATACCGACGATATAACGAATGACAATGCACCTTTGTTACAGCTGCTCGCCAGCATTTCTGACCCAGGCTCGGTTGTCAAGGTATTTGCGGACGCAACCGAAATAGCCACAACAACACTGGATGCCAGTGGTGGGTTCAGTGTGAACAGCAGTGTATTGAGCGATGGAATCTATTCCATTACTTATCAGCTTGAAGATGCGCTGGGTAATATGAGCGCGTCGTCGCCAGCCTTGGCAGTGACGATAGACACAGTGGCGACAGTGCCAGTGATCAGCACACCGATCATGACTGATGGGCTGGTTTCTGCAGCGGAAGAGGCCAGTGTACTGATTGAAGGTACTACTGAAGCCGACGCGGACGTCACGATCGAGATCAGTGACACGAGTGCAGCTTTGGTCAGCACCAGTGTCAGTGCAACCAGCGGTGGTGACTGGAACAACAGTGCGAGCTTGTTGGATGTGAGCACACTGGCAGCCGGTGAATTACAGATTGTTGCCAACGTGACTGATGTTGCGGGTAACACGGCGAGCAGTGCGTTGGAGTCAGTGACGTATGACCCAGCAGCGCCGAGCGAACCGACAGTAGCGAGCCTGATCACGAGCTCAACCACACCGACGCTGATGGGCACCGTAGCCTTGGCACCAGGTGAGACGTTCACAGTAACGGTTGATGGGACAGAGTATGCAGAAGGGAGCAACCTGACACAGGATGGTACGAACTGGACGTTGGTGATACCGGTAGACGCGCCATTGCTTGAAGGCAACTTCGAGGTTGAAGTTGTGGTGATGGATGCTGCGGGTAACACAAGCAGCGACACTGCGATGAATGAGTTGACGGTTGATTTAAGTGCGCCGGTGGATCCAACAACAGCGTTGGATATGTTGGCAGCGAGTGATACCGGGACGAGCGATACGGATGATCTGACGAACCTTGCGACGATCGACGTGCAATTACCAGTGGGCAGTGTAGAGCCAGAGGCGATTGTGGATGTATTTGTTGATGGTGTGTTGTCGACAAGCACAACGGCTAGTGCTGATGGAAGTGTGAGTGCGACCTTGTCGGGTTTGGCGGAAGGTGTACGCAGTCTGACTTACACAGTGACTGATGCAGCAGGCAATGCCAGTGCACAATCACCAGTGCTTGATGTCACTATAGATGCGATGATCGTTGCGCCGGCAATCAATACACCGATTGCGGTTAACGACATTGCCAATTTTGACGAAGCTTCAGCGGTAACGCTGAACGGTACAGCAGAACCCAATAGTGAACTGACAATAACCATTGTTGATTCAGTCTCGGGTGTATTGAATTTGACCACCACCAGCGACAACAGTGGTGATTGGGAAATCACTGATGTGGATCTCACTGGATTGCTTGACGGTGACTTGTCCATTGATGTCGAAGCGAACGATAACGCGGGTAATTCCGCGGTGGCAACCACGGCGTCGGTTAACCTCGATACTGATCCACCAGTTCTGACACTGGCAGCAGTTGCAGGGGATGACGTGATCAACCTGGCTGAATCGCTGATTGATCAAACCGTCTCAGGTACCAGTAGTGGTCTGCTGGATGGTGAGACTGTGACAGTGAACCTCGATGATATTGACTACGTCGGTGTTGTTTCTGCTAACACCTGGAGTGTGTTGATACCAGGCGCTTCTGTACAGGGATTTGATCCTCTGGAAACTGTCACGGTCACAGCCTTTGATGCGTCTGGTAACTCTGCATCGCCTGTAAGTGCAGATATTCAATCCGCTACAACTGCGCCTGAACTGACCATCGATGTGATTGCATTGGATGATCGTTTGAATGCTGACGAAGTCTTGTCAGATGTGATCATTTCGGGAAGTAGTGCTGATCTGAGTGATGGTGCTATCGTGACGGTCAACGTTGATGGCGCAGATTATGATGCAGTCGTGACGACCAACCTCTGGTCGATCACCCTTCCATCTACTATTGCGTCGCTGTTACCCTCAAGTACAGCTATCACTGCAAATGCCAGCGATTTCGCGGGTAATGTTGCGGCTGAGGTGCAATCTACCTTATCGGTTGATTTGCTTGCGCCTGTCGTCTCGATTGCAACCCCAGCCCTAGTGACCGCTGCCAATCAGGCCAGTTATCAAGTGCAAGGTAGTTGCTCAGTCGGTGACGGACTCGTACAGGTATCCATTGCTGACGCTGTTCCAGCATCTCAAACAGTTGCTTGTGCGACTGGTGGAACCTGGACTGCAACTGTTGATGTCACCGCTGTTACTGAGGGGCTGGATGCAATTGTTGTTAACGCGAATCAGACAGATGTTGCCGGGAATGCGGGTATCGCTAGTCCTGCTTCTGCTGACAAGGACACCACGGCCGTTGCAATCAGTATTGCAACCGTTGCTGGTGATGATGCGGTAAGCCTCGCAGAATTTGGTGGGTTTTTGGTTGTTCAAGGTACCACTGGCGAAGTCGAGAATGGGCAGCTAGTGACAGTGACTATTGCTGGTATCACGCTAAGCAATACAGTTAATAATGGTCAGTGGTTAATTCTTGTCCCCGCAAGTGAGGTTCAAGCGTTTGGTCCAACTGAACAGATTACTGCTGATGTCGCGACGGCAGCTGGGGTTGATGCACCAACAGCAACTCGTACCATCACTATTGACTTGACACCGCCGGCTACGCCTACGGTGACTGCGTTGGTGACCAACTCAACTACACCTACCATCGTTGGTACGGCTGACACTGGCAATGGCGAGACATTGTTGGTCACGGTCAATGGTGTTCCGTATGAGCCAGGTGATGGACATCTTGTGGTCAACGGTGACGGTACCTGGACATTGACTATTCCATCGGCTAACGAAGTAATGGAAGGCGTGTTCAACGTAGAAGTGAACTCGACTGATGCAGTAGGAAACTCATCCGTTGAATCTGGAATAAATGCATTGACTGTTGACGTGACATCGCCTGATGCACCGACGGTTGCGCCGAATCTTGTCGATGCCGACGACAGCGGTGTGAGTGATACTGATGATGTCACCAATGTGTCGACAGCGAGATTTTCAGTTGCCTCTGGCGAGGCTCTACCGAATACAACTATCGAGCTACTGGCTGATGGAGTTGTGGTTGGCACTGGCGAAGTGGATGCTGATGGCAGCTTTGAAGTCGCTAGTTCAAACTTGGTCGATGGATCTGTTGATATCAGTTATCAGTATGTTGATGAAGCAGGTAATGTTGGATCACCATCACCGTTACTGAGCGTGATTGTAGACACGGTTACCGATGTGCCACTTATTGACCAACCGGTCATGGTGGATGATGTAATCAGTGCTGCTGAGAATGGTGCGGTTTTTATCACAGGTAGCAGCGAGGCAGACGCCAGTCTGGTCGTGACAATTGTTGGTTCTGTCGATGCGACAAACACGGGCTCTGTTGTCAGTGAGGTATTTACGGCCTCGGACAGTGGCGACTTCACCAGCGCAACGCTTGATATATCAGCGCTGATTGACGGCGCCGTTGAAATCCTCGTTGAGTCAACTGATATCGCCGGTAATGTCGCTAACGCAGTGCCTGTATCTGTGACGTTACAGACAGCTGGTCCAGTTGCGCCGACAGTTACCCCGTTGGCGACAAACAATACGCAACCTACGATATTCGGCACCGCAGCGATCAATTCTGGCAGTGAGCTTGAAGTAGATTTGAACGGTGAAATTTATCGACTTGCTGATGGTACGCTTGTCGATACCGGATCTGGTGGATGGTCGCTAACAGTAGTAACGCCGTTAGAAAATGGTGTTTACGACCTACTCGTAACCTCGACTAACGCGATAGGTAATTCATCAGTTGATACAACTGTCGATGAATTGATTGTGGATACGGTAGCGCCATCACAACCTGCGGTAACAGCGTTACTCACTAATTCAATGACGCCGGTAGTCAGTGGAACCGCGGTTGTTGGTGCTAGTGAGCGCCTAACGGTCGAGATCAATGGTGCGACCTACGGAGAAGAAAATTCTCCAGCGATTACTGTTGACGAGCTGGGTTTCTGGTCAGTTGCCGTGGATACAGCCGATGCCTTGCCACACGGTATCTATGAGGTAGTGGCTACGGTTTCCGATGTGGCTGGTAACACTGCTGTCGACGCGACCACACTTGAAGTTGAAGTAGATTTGATTGCGCCAGAAATTACACTTGACGTAATTGATGGCGATGATGTTATTGGTGCAGCGAGTACAGCTGCGCCATTAACCATTACCGGTAGCACGGATGTGAATGACGGAACATCTATTACTGTGGGTGCCGACGGAGCACTACTTAGTGCAATCGCAGAGAATGGCGCATGGTCAATTACGCTATCGTCCGCTGAAGTTTCTACTCTTGATGATTCCGTGCTGTTTGAAGCAACTGTCGCAGATGCCGCTGGTAACTCGGCAAGTTCAACAGTAAGAACACTGACGATTGACCGTGTTTCTCCAGAGTTGACAATAGATCCGCTACCGAACATCAGTGCCTTAAGCGTAACTGCTACTGATATCACAGGTAGTTGTGAGTCTGGCACGCAGGTGAATGTTGATGTGGCATCTGCCATACCTGCCTCTCAATTGGTTGACTGTGAAGCAGGGCGATATACCGCGACTTTCGATCTATCCGCGATAGCTGATGGACCTAATGCGATTGTTGTCAATGTATCTCAACCGGATGTGGCTGGAAATACCAGTGCTGAAAGCTTGCAAGCCAGCAAAGACAGCATTGCACCAGACGTGACGATTTCACTTCTTGGTCACGGTGATGATGCAGTTATCAACCAAGCGGAATCTATATCATTTGACATAAATGGTGCGTCTTCTGGCACAGCTAGTGGCGATATCGTCACAGTAGTTGTTAGTGATGGTGCTGACTCGGTTAGCGCCACTGCAACGGTCGATGATGTTGGCGACTGGCAGTTGTTAGCACTTGATTTGTCGAGCTTGAGCGATGGCGATATTTCATTCAGTGCGATTGCAACGGATGCTGCTGGTAATGAATCTGCTGCTGATATTAGTGGCTCAATACTGATTGCTTCGCTGCCACCTATTACTATTGAGCAGATCACTCCTGTCTGGGTTAACTCTGTAACACTAGCTGGTGAGACTGGATTGCCGGAGGGTGCGCCAGTCACGATTAGCGACGCCTTTGGTAATACCATCTGTTCTCTGAATACAGAGCTTGGGTCTTGGTTTTGCCCGGTTCCAGATGAATTACCTAACGGAAGTTATGACTACTCAGTCAGTGGTACTGACGTGTATGGGAACATAGCTACGGCAAATCTGACAGTGGTTGTCGATACAGAAATCGATACTGATGCTGATTCAATTCCAGATGCTATTGAAGGTGTAGAAGACACCGATGGTGATGGCTTTGGTAACAATATTGATCTCGATTCTGACGGGGATGGAATACCAGATAGTGTTGAAGGTAATGGGGATGCGGATGGCGACTCTACACCTGACTTTCTAGACACTGACTCTGACGGAGACGGTTTCCCTGATAGCCAGGAAGCCGGTGATGATCCTGCAACTCCATTAGACAGCGATGGTGATTCCATACCGGACTACATCGATCTTGATAGTGATAACGATGGTTTACTGGATATCGATGAGAGTACTGAAGATGCCGACAACGATGGCATCATTGATGTACTAGACAACGACAACGGTAATAGCGGCGATACCGACGGTGGCAATGATGCCGGTGTTGGTAATGACGGTGATACCGATGGTGGTAATGAAGGCGATGCCGACACGGGTAATGAAGGTGATAACGAAATTGATGCTGGTGTGGATACTGATGGTGACGGTATCAGTGATGCTGATGAGGGTGGCGGTGATACCGATGAAGACGGCATTGTTGATTTCCTCGACTCAGATTCTGACAATGATGGCCTGCCTGACAGTGTTGAGGGTACTCTGGATGCAGATGGCGATGGTCTCCCTGACTTCCAGGATCGTGACTCAGACAACGACACGATAAGCGATGCGATCGAAGGTACTTTAGATTCCGATGGTGATAGTTTGCCTAACTATATCGATACCGACAGCGATGGTGATGGCATTGACGATGTTGTTGAAGCGAACGTGGATGCTGACCAGGATGGTATAGCGAATCTGCTCGATCTTGATAGTGACAACGATCGGTTGCCAGATGCTCTTGAAGGTAGCGCCGATAGCGACAATGATGGTGTTTACGACGCTATAGATCTTGACAGTGATAACGATGGATTGCCTGATTCGTTTGAAAGTGTCAGATCAGGTGTTACACCTCGTGGTTTGAATATCGGACTCGAAAGCAGGTTTGACACTCTCTTTGAAGATGACAGCAGCAGTTCGCTGACTCGATTGTTCAACGATGAGTTGCTCGATGTCGTGGTCGATATCGACGGCGATTCTGTTCCTGATTATCTCGATCTCGACAGTGATAACGATTCTATTCCTGACACCATTGAAGCAAGTGGTATGGATGCTGATCTTGACGGTCGTATCGATGACTTTATCGATCTCAATGGAAACGGTTGGGATGATGCAACCGAGCAGATGCCGCTTACAGCGGACGATACTGATAACGACGGTTTACGAGACTTTCGTGATGTTGATTCGGATCAAGACGGATTGCCTGATATTTTTGAGGTCGATGGTGTAGATGTCGATAGTAACGGTTTGGTAGATGCTTTCGTTGATGAAAATGCGGATGGGCTGGACGATGCGGTTGCTGTATTCAAGGCAATGCTCATCGATAGTGATAACGATGGAGTCTATAATTTTCGTGAGGTTGATAGCGACGACGATTCTGTCAGTGATTTACTTGAATCAGGTGGCAACGATTCGGATTTGGATGGAGTTATTGATGCACTGAAAGACAGTGATGGTGACAGTATTCCTGATTCGGTTGATGTTGATATTACTGGTGGCAACGATGCTGATAACGATAATATCGATGATTCAGCAGACACAGATTTCGTTGCTGGTAATGATAGAGACTTCGATGGCATCGTTGATGCGCGCGACCCTGATGCCGATGGTGATGGACTGGCAGATGCAGATGTTCCTGATCTGGCGGCCGGCTTGCCTGACTCGGATGGCGATCAAATACCAGATTTCCAACAAGCTGAAGAAGCTGTACAAGTTCAAACTGGTGTCTACGGAAATGGTATAGGTTGTTCGATAGGCAGTGTTAGCGACGAATCATCTTCGGATGCAACTCTGTTGATGTTGATGCTGGCAGCACTACTGGTATGGTGGCGATCCCTTTATCGAAAAGGGTCAGATCGAAAAGGGCCAGGAAAAAGCGCACGTTTACCAAAGGTGGCAATGCTGACTTTTCTGGTTGCAAGTTTATCTTCCTGCGGAACTATTTCGAACCTGCTTCCAGGTAGTAGAGGTGGGAGCACAACTGAAGCCCTTACTAGTGAGCAACAGCAGTTTCGCGCGGAAAAGGATCGTCAACGAATTGAGAAGGCTCGGGTTAAAGCTGAGAAAAAGCAACGTAACCGAGACATGCGCAGGTTCTATCTTGGGTTGGGATTTGGTAGCTCAATTTTGGCACCGGTTACTGAAGGCACAAACTTTACACTTGAGAATGGCAGTAGCACAGCCGCACATATACACCTTGGGTTTGACTTCTCACCGCGTTTGGCATTTGAATTCAATGCTGGAACACTAGGTATGGCGACGCTTGAGCCAACTGCCACGATCGACTATAGCGTGGTTGCTGGGAGTGCTCTTTTCTATTTTGGTACAGTCAACGAAGCATTGATTCAAAGAGAGAAGCTGCGCGCCTATGGACGTGTAGGACTTGGTTCTTTGAGTACCAGTGGGTCAGGTGTTGATCTTGAACAAGTCAACGGCATACAGCTACTGATCGGACTCGGTCTTGAGTATGGTTTATCAAATGGGCTCGCGTTTCGGGGTGAGTTGATTTCCTATGATGGTGATGCGCGTGCTGTTCAATTGGCGTTGCTCTATCGCTTTGGTCGTTCCAGCAATCAAAATGATTCCAACACTGAATCAAGACGTGAGAAAGAATCCAGGAAAACAAAGCCACAGACCATTATTTCAACCAAGAAAGCTGCTCCCGTACTTAAATTTGAACCAGCTATAAAACCTGATCCGGTGAAGAAGGCGCCTGCTGTCATTGTGCCCAAGCCAGTACAAAAAACTGCGCCGGTGCAAAAACCGGTTCCAGCTCCACCAATCAAGAAAGAGACAACGACCAATACCACTAAACGACGTGTTTACACTGATTCGGATAGGGATGGTGTTACTGATGACCAGGATGCCTGTACTAATACACCGGTGGGTAGCCCAGTAGATAACTTTGGTTGTTCTTTGACTCGTGGCCTGATGAAAGGCTTGGAGTTTGAAGCTAACACTGTTGAGTTCAAACCGGGTGCTACCCGTGTTCTTGATCGATTAGTTGCCGAGCTCAAAGCATTTCCACGCTCTCGAATCGAAATCAGTGTGCACACCGACAATGCCTTGCAGAAAGCTGAAGCCAAGCAAGTCACGACAAAGCAGGTCATTAAAATTGTGAAGTACCTCGCAAAACGGGGTATATCGACAAAACGAATCGTCGCCAAGTCGTTTGGTAGCAACAAACCAGTCACGACTAACATTACAGATGCGAATCGATCACTAAATAGACGTGTGGAAATCACAAACTTGGCCGATATGTGAACAGATACATGGGATTTTGAACTGCCACCTGGCCATTCAAGGTGGCGAAGGAACTCTGTAATGGTACGTAATCGACTTGCTAGCAAAACACCCGTTTCAATATTGAACCGGTTTGTGTTTACTATTCTGATGGCTTTATCGGTCGCCAGTTGTGCGTCCGTGTCAGAGTTTTCTGTCAGCGAGAAACTAGCGCTTACTCCTAATACGCCTGACTTCCGCTCGCGTTTGTATGCAGGCGTATCGGTGGGTAGTTCTCAGGTTAGTCCTGATACCTCGGGTACTCTATTTAATGTGGAGTCTGACTCCGCTGCCGCGACGCAGCTGCGGCTCGGTTATGACTTTCACAACAGACTGGCTTTTGAAGCGGATACTTCAGTACTTGGTTCCGCAGAGTTGGTTGAAGCAGACACTAGTGTCAGTTACGCAGCTGCATCTGTTAGTGCTCTGTTTTACGGCGTTAACGGTGTTCAAATGCGTTCACGTCGTGAAGGCTTTAGTGCATACGGTCGACTGGGTGCAGCAGCGTTGAATCGCTCTTCTCAAGTGCAACCTCTCGACGAAGGCAGCAGCACAGTTCCGATTATTGGTCTTGGCGCGGAATACGGATTTGCTGGCGGTCTGGGCATTCGTGCTGAAATTACTCGCTTTGATAGCGATGTTTCTTTCTTTGGAATAGGTGCGGTCTATCGCTTTAATCAGTCGCCAGGCAATATTCGCCAAGCTGTGGCTGAAGCGGTGCAGCCCTTACTTAACAAAAAGAAAACAACAGTTGCGAGTAATGGCCGAATTTTGCATCGTGGAGCCTCAACATCTGGTCCGATAACTGGTAGTTCGGAGCCACAAATGGGGGCCGCAATGCCTAGTTCCCATCGTGGTGGAACGCCTGTTCAATCTGTCCAAGCGTCAGCATGGACAACCAAGGTTAGTCGTTATGATCGCGACGGAGACGGTATACGCGATAGCAAGGATAATTGTCTGGGTACCGCTGCCGCCGTTTCTGTTAACGAAGTTGGCTGCGGTCTATTCGATGCAGTTCTTGATGATGTGACATTCAAGCCTAACTCAACGTGGTTAACACCACGTGCCCGTCGTGAGCTGGATACATTAGCCGACACCTTGTTAGCCTTTCCAGAAGCGCGAATTGAAATTCGCGCACATACCGATTCAAAAGGGCCAGCTGATGAGAATTTGTCCTTGTCCTCTCGTCGCGCAGAAGCGGTTGTCCAATACCTGCAAACCCGTGGTATCAATGAACTGCAATTGATGGCACGTGGTCTTGGTGAATCGCAGCCACGTGATACCAACCGTGATAGTGAAGGGCGTAAGCGAAACAGACGTGTTGATATCATTACACTCGCGAATCTTGATGATGCGGCTATTCGAACGGGAACTCGTTCCACTGATGAAGAATCGGTCATTGTCGCGGTAGACATGATGCAAGAACCGGTCAGCAAGCCTTCTATCGCAGAACCCAGCATGCAGGCAGCCAAGCCAGTCGTAGAAAAAGCAGCTGGTTTGCGTGAATCAATGGTTATGCCAGCAATTCAGGGTTTGCCGCTTGAACCTTTGCCTAAGCCAGGTTACGCCGCAGGACTGACAATTGTTGGCGTTGTTGACGATGTAACCTTTGAAACCGGCTCGGCAACGTTGGCTGATGATGCTGAAGCGGCTCTGGCTCGGGTTGAACGTGAACTGAAAGCAAATCCATCGGTGCGTGTTGCCATCATGGCTCACACTGACGACCAAGGTACTGCCGATGACAACAAAAAACTGTCGGTGCAACGTGCTGAAGCCGTCGTATCAACCCTGGTTGAGCGCGGCATCGAAGCCGGGCGTCTAAGCCCGGAGGGCTATGGCGAGCTGTTGCCTTTAGTCCAGAATGTCACCGCAGAAGATCGTGAGCGTAATCGACGTATAGAAATTAGAGTTATTCGCTAAAATCTATTCAAAAACGCGCCTAATATGAATTATATTGCTCAAATTTGTGTTTCAGCGAGTGTTACCTTCGCCGGCGCTTTATCTTCGCTAAGGTAACTCTCTTACGAAAATTTACAATGTCCGAATCCTGCTGAATTCGACACCGCATCTATCGACGTCTACATTACTTAAATGGATCTCCGAGTCTGACTGACGCTCGGAGTGTAGTGGCGTTCCTTGCGCCCTAAGCAATTGAAAATGTAAAGACGAGTAAGAGAACATGAAAACGCGCGGAATAAACGTGGATCTTAACCATGTAGGTACCGTTGTAAACAGTCGCGTCGTTGATCGACTGCCGACACCTCTGGCCTCAGTTAACTGCGCTTGGTTTCGCAACGTTGCGCTTGTTGCTTCAAGTCTTACGCTTGTTGGTTGCGGCGTACTTGGCAGCGGCAATGGAAGCAGCGAAGACTTCAATGATCGTATCTACATTGGCGCTGGTGTGCTTATCAGTGAGTTGGAGCCTGATACCGATGATGTACCCGGAATTGATGTTTCCGAGACGTCGAGTGGTGGTGGTTCACTAACCTTAGGCTATGACATCAATCCACGATTCAGCATCGAAGGACATGTTGCAGACCTTGGAGAAGCTGAGCTAGGTGACGACGGTAATATCAGTTATCAAGTTGGTGGCATCAGTGGACTTGCTTACTTCAACGATGAATATGATCGCTCGCGCCGCGAGGGTTTATCTATATATGGACGCCTTGGTCTAGGCACTTTGAGCAATGACTCCGATAACGTACCGTTTGAACGTTTGAATGATTTCAACCTGTTGGCTGGTATAGGTTTGGAATACGGTTTGGAAATGGGCTTGGGGATTCGTGCCGAGTTGGTGGCTCACGATACTGATGCGCAGTACGCTCAGTTAGGACTTGTATATCGTTTCGGTGATGCAGGTGAAAGTACACCACGCAGTAGACCTGTTGCGCCGGCTGAAGTTGAACAGACTCCGAAAGCAGTACCAGTACCTGCGCCTACCAACACAATAGTGGACTCGGACTCTGATGGTGTATTGGATCCTGTGGATCGTTGTCCGGATACAGCTAGTGGTCGTCCTGTCGACGAAACAGGTTGTGACATTTTCGGTGGCGTTATTGAAGGTGTGAATTTTGAGTCCGGCTCTGATGCCTTGACTCAGGACGCACAAACCATTCTTACCGGAGTTGCTGGAACACTCGCTGACTACCCAGATGTGGTTGTCAGTATCGAAGCGCATACGGACAATCAGGGTGCAGCAGCAGGCAATCTTGACTTATCCAGACGGCGAGCCTTGTCGGTTGCGCGCTATCTGGTCTCCGAGGGCGTCGCCGGCTCTCGATTGAGGGCAAAAGCGTTTGGTGAGTCACAGCCTAGGGCGAGCAACGCGACAGCTGCAGGACGAAGCCAGAATCGTCGTGTAGAATTCAAGATTGTCGAGTAGTCAGCCATGCTAACTACGTAAAAAAGCTCGGCGACCTTGTGGTGAGGCCGCCGAGAGAAAAACGCGCTCCAAGTCAGCGCACTAACCGGAATATCATGGATATGTTCAACTGTTATCCGCTCCGTTTGTTGCCCGCGCTGATGTTGTTTGCAGCTCCTGTTGTGGCCTCAGATACTGGGGACGCCCCCGCAAGCTATGGCTTGGCTAGTCATGACATAGGTTCCAGCACACCTTTTCTCGGGGTTGTGCCTCCGGACGACAATGCACCTGTCGAAACCGTAAACGCTGATGGTGATGACATTGCCAATGGTGATGACGAAGATGGCGTAACGTCATTTCCAACCCTGTTCCAGAACATCAAAGCCTACTCAGTCAACGTGTTGGTTAATAACCAGACGGCGGGTGATGCCACTCTCTATGGGTGGATTGACTTCGATGGCAACGGAACCTTTGATGCTGATGAAAGTGCCACCAGCATCCTGGTCACATCGACCAGCGTTACCGAGGTTGAGCTTCTGTGGCCGTCACTGCAAGATCCAGGTATAACCACGGATTTTGCTGGCACCACTTATGCCCGGTTTAGAATCTCCAGCGATCCAGTAGGAGACGCAGGTGCTGCTGGATCAGTTTCAGACGGCGAAGTAGAAGATTACGCAGTCGAGATTCTTCTTGATACTGATGGCGATGAAATTCCAAACCCCGTTGACCTCGATGACGACAACGATGGTATTCCGGATGCTGTCGATGGAATCGGTGTTGATACTGATAATGATGGCGTCGAAAACGCACTCGACACCGACTCTGACAACGATAGTATTCCTGATCAGGTAGAAGCGGGTCCTGCACCTGGTTCGCCGGTAGACACGGATAGTGATGGTGTGCCTGATTTTCTCGATCAGGATTCCGATAATGACGGTACCCTGGATGCTCAGCCGGCTGCAGGCGATGACGATGGTGATGGGCTCACCGCCGATCTAGAAGGAGCTGGTGACACTGACGGTGACGGCATCGTGAACACGCAAGACATCGATTCCGACAACGACACAATACTCGATGCCATTGAAGCGGTAGATACCGATAATCCGGTTGACACTGACAACGATGGCGTACCAGATTTTCTGGATCTTGACTCCGACAACGATGGCATACCTGATCTGTATGAAGCCAGCGGTGGGGCAATTGATGCAGCAGCACTGGATGCTGATGGTGATGGTCGTGTTGACAGTGGTCGGGTATTCGGTAGCAATGGTCTTGTTGATGATGCAGAGACAACCGCAGACTCAGGTGTTCCAAGTTTTCAAGTAGTCGATACCGACAATGATGGCGCGGCTGATTATGTAGATACTGATAGCGACAATGATTTGCTTACCGACACAATCGAATCCGGTGGCGTGGATGCTGATGGTAATGGTGTAGTCGATGCGCTGTCCGACACTGATGATGATGGCATTCCTGATAATGTTGACGTGAGCAACACTGGCGGTGCCGATGCTGATGCCGATGGCATAGACGACGCCTTCGATACCGACTTTGTTGCCACTGCCGATACCGATAGCGACGGCATTGTTGATGCGAGCGATCTTGATGTGGATGGCGACGGCATTATCGATGGCAGCAATGCGATAGCTAATGCAGGGTCTTTGCTTGATGACGACAACGATGGCATTCCAAACTTTCAGGATGACGATTTGACGCCGGTAACACCAGTCACGCCAGTGACACCGGTAGCTCCGGATGTACCGAGGATTGAAACTGGTTTGGACGGTTTTCCTGGCTGCTCTATTTTGGCCGGTTCGAGTTCTCGGTTAGATCCCACATTTATACTTTTGGCGATAACAGCGTTCGGCGTTCTCTTCTTGAGACGCCGTGACGGTCTGAAGCGTCTGCCCGTTAGGGTTCGACGTCGCCGAGAAATGTGAAACTTTAGACACATTCGAACAGGTCTTGAAACTACCAAATAACTGGAAATAACCCGTAGTCCGGTCAAGACGAAAGTGTGAATTAAAACGTCAAAACTCGGTAGGGTATTGATCTTCAAAGAAGTCTTTTTTCAGAATTATGTAGTAAGACGGTAAGTTAAACTACATAATTGCCGTTCTTCTCCTCCAAGTGTCTGATTTCCTCGATTTTTTGAGACAAACTTCCGTTTTTAGGGTGAACTCGCTAGCGTATAGTTCCCGTCCATTAAGCCGCTACCTGACCAATATGTAGCTAATTTTGTGGCGTACTACATAACTGCGCTGTTCCTCTTAAAAATTCGGAGTTTTAGAATGAACCAGACGGCTCGAGCCATCGCCCCCGGCCTTGATCTTTCGTCGATCGGAATATCCAATTCTGTCGAGATCGTATACAACCCCAGTTACGAACAATTGTTTGAAGAAGAGACTCGGGCAGACCTCGAGGGTCTGGAACGTGGCATCGTCACCGATAGTGGGGCAGTTGCTGTAGACACTGGTGCCTTTACTGGCCGAAGCCCGAAGGACAAATACATAGTCCACGATTCGCTGACTCAGGACACTCTTTGGTGGGCGGATCAGGGAGCAAACGATAACAATCCAATTTCTCAGGCTGTCTGGAATGATCTGAAAGCCTTGGTCACAGAACATCTGTCTGGCAAACGTTTGTTTGTTGTCGATGCTTACTGTGGAGCAAATGAAGATTCTCGGCTGCTGGTGCGTTTCGTTACCGAGGTTGCCTGGCAGGCGCATTTTGTTACCAATATGTTCATTCGCCCAACGATCGATGAATTAGCGACTTTTGAGCCTGACTTCGTGGTTATGAACGGCGCGCGTGTTGTCAATGACAAATGGCAGGAACACGGTTTGAACTCTGAGAATTTCGTTGCCTTCAATCTCACTGAAAAGATGCAGTTGATTGGTGGCAGCTGGTATGGCGGAGAAATGAAGAAAGGCCTGTTCTCATACATGAACTTCTTGCTACCGCTGAAGGGTATAGCATCAATGCATTGTTCAGCCAACGTTGGTGAAGACGGTGATACAGCAGTTTTCTTTGGTTTGTCTGGAACTGGCAAAACTACCTTGTCAACGGATCCCAAGCGTCGCCTGATCGGCGATGATGAGCACGGTTGGGATGATGATGGTGTATTCAACTTCGAAGGCGGTTGTTACGCCAAGACCATCCGCTTATCTGCTGAAGCTGAACCGGATATCTATGGCGCTATTCGCCGCGATGCATTGCTGGAAAATGTTGTGGTACGCGAAGATGGCAGCGTTGACTATGACGACGGAAGTAAAACTGAAAACGCCCGCGTGTCATATCCGATACACCACATTACCAACATCGCGAAACCGGTTTCCAAAGCTGGTCATGCGAGCAAGGTTATCTTTCTCACAGCTGATGCGTTTGGCGTATTGCCAGCTGTGTCAATGCTGACACCAGAGCAGACTCAATACCACTTTTTGTCGGGTTTTACGGCAAAGCTTGCAGGTACTGAGCTTGGTGTGACTGGTGCGCAACCAACGTTTTCTGCTTGCTTTGGCAAAGCATTCCTCAGTTTGCATCCAACCAAATATGCAGATGAGTTGGCCAAGCGCATGATGGCATCAGGTGCAACTGCTTATCTCGTTAACACAGGTTGGAACGGAAGCGGTGATCGCATCTCTATCAAGGCAACCCGCGCGATCATTGACGCTATTCTTGATGGCTCAATAGACGGTGCAGAAACAGCTACGGTGCCAATGTTCGATCTGGCTATACCTACAGCTCTTCCTGGTGTTGAATCGGATTTACTGGATCCGCGCAAAACATACGATAACGAAGATACCTGGACTACAGAAGCTTCGAAGCTTGCTCAGCTGTTCATAGATAACTTTACTCAGTACACTGATACTGACAGTGGTCGTGCCTTGATAGCTGCCGGTCCTAAGCTTGCATCGTGAGATAGTTTTTTCATTCAAGTAGGCTTCTTTTAGGCTTTAAAGCACTAAACGAAAAAGGCCGCATGACTCATAGTCATGCGGCCTTTTTTGCATCTGGTTTTGATAGAACTAACGAGAACCGTTATTTTGCAATGCTTTAAGGCTTGCTTGCAGGCGTAGTTCGTCGTGTGAATTCGCTGGCACCATTTGTATTGCCAATTCCAGCTGACTTCTAGCTTGTTGCACTTCGTTACGACCAGCAAAGTAGTAGGCCAGTGATTCATGGCTGGCGGCTTCATCGCCCAAACGTTGTTGAATACTGGCCAGCTCCCGCCAAGCCAATGGATGAGGATTACTGACACTTCGTAAATAAGCGTTTGCCTTATCCAGGGCTACACCGTATCGACGTTTTTGAACCAATTGTTGAAGCTGCTTTTCGACGATGGAGTATCGATCTGGATAGAGATCAGCGAGTGCGTCAAGCCTGGCTTCACTGGCGCTAGCTCCGGTTGCTTCCAGGATATCCGAGCGTAGCAATTCAACCATTGGGTGCGCGGTTGCCAGCTTGTCCAAGGTTTGCATATAGGGTTCAACTTCCGACAGTCGATTTTGTCGGAGATTAAGCAAGGCCATCGCGTAGCTGCTTTCCAAATCAGCGTCGCGACGATAGCGGGCGCTGTAGGTTCGCATCAGTTGGCCTTTGTCCAATGACGTCAATACAGTTAGCCTGGCTTTGAACAGTTGGAAGTCCTGTTGTTGTACTCGCTTGCGCGAGCTAACAGTACTGGCACGATCGGTTGCCTCAGCGATTCGATTGTTATCCAGAGGGTGGGTGCGCAGATATTCGAGTTGGAGGTTGGACGTATTAAGACTGTTCTTTCGCCGCAGTATATCGAAGGACTCGGCCATCGCTGATGCGTCGTAACGGGCATTGGCCAAAATCTCGATTCCAATGCGGTCGGCCTCAATTTCGTTTGCGCGAGTGAAATTGATGGCCGATTGCTGAGTTGCAGCAAGGCCCGCGGCAAGCGCTGCCTGACCTGCCTGCGGCGATGCCTGGCCGATGATTATTGCTGCAATCACTGCAGCCGCTGTGGTGAGTGAGGCACGGTTACCAGTGGCAAATGCGCGAGCATGATGACGCTGTGTTACATGGGCGACCTCGTGAGCTACCACGGCAGCCAGTTGTTCTTCGTAGTCCATCGCGAGGACCAGACCAGTATTGACACCCACGTAGCCGCCTGGAATGGCAAAGGCGTTGATTTGCTCGTCGTTAATAATGAAGAAGTTGAAGCCGCGCTCATCGACCTTGCCGGAGGCAAGAGCCAGACGTGTTCCAAGAGACTGGATGTATTCGGTCAGTTGGACATCCTGTATCAGTGGAAGCTGGGCGCGTATCTGACGCATGAAACCGGCGCCTAGCCGACGCTCTTCATTGGGCGACAGTGCGGTGTCAGCAGGTTCGCCCATATTGGGGAGATTTTGTTGAGCGTTTGCAACAGGAGTTGTGCTGCTCAGACCTATAATCAGACCCAGAAGCAGGGCCGTTGTGCTTACCAATACGCGCACTCTGTCACGTAAAATTGCCGCGAATGATTTCAAACGGTATGCGTGTTTGATGCTGCCATGAATCTGACGAATCGCGCCGTAATACATTGATGTCAGAAGGGTTTGTAGCACCGGGTATCTTTTTGAATGGCGTTGGTGTTTTGCGCTGCTCGTTCGAATTGTGTGATCGAGTCGTCTAGACCCTATTTTGCAGCGCGGTTCGTGCCAATCTATCATGTGTAGCGTTTGGATATGGTTTACGGCAAACGGTTCCTTCAATGACGTCCCCGTAAGACGCTCAAATAGTTATACTGCAAAGTCGTTCGGGGGCTAGATACAATCAGGCCCTGCAGTTTTTCTTTGATCGCGCGGCTGTCACCACACGTGCTGCGAAATTTGGCGGTCCACCCACCACCGCCATCGATCAGAGTGAGTTAACACTGCAGGCCACCTCAGAATAACGAAAATCGTGACATGCTTCTCATGGGCGCAAATGTGCTGCTCACGGCGAAGTAGTCTCCTGATATCTGTCAAAGCGAGGAATTACGGTGGATTTATCCGGTGGTGAAGTGCTGATTCAGGCACTTAAAGAAGAAAACGTCGAGTTCATATTCGGTTACCCAGGCGGTGCCGTGTTGCATATTTACGATGCGCTATATGAGCAGAATTCCGTCAAACATATTCTTGTTCGCCATGAACAAGGTGCGACACATGCGGCTGATGGCTATGCACGCGCGACCGGAAAGCCCGGAGTCGTGCTGGTGACATCTGGCCCTGGCGCTACCAATGCGGTTACTGGTATTGCCACTGCCTTTATGGATTCGATTCCAATGGTGGTTATTTCCGGCCAGGTGCAAAGCCGCTTCATAGGTAGTGATGCGTTTCAGGAAGTTGACTGTGTGGGTATCACTCGTCCCTGTGTGAAACACAACTTTCTGGTCGAGTCGCTTGAAACGTTTGCCGAGACTATCAAAAAGGCTTTTCATGTAGCGACGACAGGTCGTCCCGGGCCTGTGGTTGTTGATATACCGAAGGATTTTACGACACCAGGTATTACTGTTCCATTCAACTACCCAAAAACAGTGAACATGCGCTCTTACAGCCCAGCTGAACAAGGGCACCCTGGCCAGATCAGAAAAGCGGTTGATTTGATCTTGTCAGCAAAACGACCAATGATCTACTCAGGTGGTGGAGTCGTGCTCGGTGATGCTGCTGAGCAACTGACAGCGTTCACCGAGTTACTCGGTTACCCGATTACACAAACCCTGATGGGTCTTGGCGCTTTTCCCGCGTCCAATAAGCAAAATCTTGGCATGCTCGGAATGCATGGTACCTATGAAGCCAATATGGCTATGCATGACTGCGATGTGTTGATAGCTATTGGTGCGCGTTTTGATGATCGTGTTACCGGCGAGACTTCAAGCTTTTGTCCAGACGCGAAAATAGTTCATGTGGACGTGGATCCTGCATCCATTTCAAAAACCGTCACTGTTGATGTGCCGATTGTTGGTAATGTTTCTCAAGTGCTCGAAGCCATGATCAGTCTGATCAAGGAAACCGACAAACGAGCGGATGCCGCTGATATCGCTGAGTGGTGGAAGCAAATAAAGGGTTGGCAATCGCATGATTGTCTCAAGTACGAACTCAGCGATACTTTGATCAAGCCGCAAGCGGTTGTCGAATCACTGTGGCGCGAAACCAAGGGCGACGCCTACATAACCTCCGACGTTGGTCAGCATCAGATGTGGGCAGCTCAGTTTTATGGCTTCGACAAGCCGCGTCGCTGGATCAACTCTGGTGGCCTTGGCACGATGGGTTTTGGCTTGCCGGCTGCATTGGGCGTACAGCTAGCCTTTCCGGAAGAGACTGTTGCTTGTATTACAGGGGAGGCGAGTGTGCAGATGTGCATTCAGGAGCTCTCAACCTGCTTGCAGTACGGATTACCAATAAAACTGGTTAATCTCAACAATCGCTATATGGGTATGGTGCGCCAATGGCAGGAGTTCAGCTACGAGAAACGCTACTCGCATTCCTATATGGATGCCTTACCAGATTTTGTTGCTCTGGCAGAAAGCTATGGGCACGTCGGTATGCGAATCGATAAACCCGGCGATGTTGATGCAGCAATGAAAGAGGCGTTTGCAATGAAGGATCGCCTGGTCTTTCTCGACTTCCAGACCGATCAAGCAGAAAATGTCTATCCAATGATCGAGGCGGGTAAGGGCCATCACGAAATGCGACTGAATCCAGCGCGGGAGCTTGCCTGATGCGCCGACATGTCATATCCGTTTTGATGGAGAATGAGTCCGGCGCCTTGTCACGGGTTGCAGGACTGTTCAGTGCGCGTGGCTACAACATTGAATCATTGACGGTAGCGGCTACCAATGATCCGACACTTTCACGCATGACTATCGTCACGATCGGTACCGAAAGGGTCGTTGAACAGATCATCAAGCAATTAAATAAACTGATAGATGTTGTTCGCCTTACAGACCTAACCGAAGTGCAGTTCATCGAGCGTGAGATCATGCTTGTCAAAGCGCGCGCTGTTGAGCAGGGACGTGCGGAGCTAAAACGCATGACTGATATTTTTCGTGGGCGTATTCTCGATGTAACTGATTCAAGCTATGTTGTTGAGCTCACTGGCGATGACCACAAGCTCAATGCTTTTCTTGAAGCCATTGGGCATGACAACCTCATCGAAGTTGTGCGCTCTGGTGCTACAGGCATAGCTCGTGGCGAAAAGAGTCTGAAAATTTAACCAACCCCATTACGGAGACCACCAATGCAGGTGTATTACGACAAAGACGCTGATCTTTCCCTGATTCAAAACAAGACTGTTGCCATCATCGGTTACGGCTCTCAAGGCCACGCTCACGCCAACAACTTGAAAGATTCAGGTGTCAAGGTTGTCGTTGGCCTACGTAAGGGTTCTCAATCCGCACAAAAAGCAGAGAAAGCAGGGCTCGAAGTCCGCGAGATAGATGAAGCAGTGAGGCTTGCTGATCTTGTCATGATGCTAGCGCCTGATGAACACCAGGCGGCGATTTACAGAGATCATATTGCTGACAACATTCGTGACGGTGCTGCGCTTGCTTTTGCTCATGGCTTTAACGTTCATTACCAGCAAATTCAGCCCAAGCCAGAAGTCGACGTTCTGATGATTGCACCAAAGGGTCCTGGTCATCTCGTGCGTTCTACTTATGTAGAAGGTGGTGGTGTGCCAACCTTGATTGCTGTTTCTCAGGATGCTTCAGGAATGGCTTCACAGATCGCCTTGTCCTATGCCTCAGCAAACGGTGGTGGACGTGCAGGCGTTATCGAAACCACATTCCAGGAAGAGACAGAGACTGATTTATTCGGTGAGCAGGTTGTGCTTTGTGGTGGTACTACGGCGCTGGTTCAAGCGGGTTTTGAAACACTGGTTGATGCCGGTTACGCGCCAGAGATGGCTTACTTTGAGTGCCTTCATGAACTCAAGCTGATTGTCGATCTGATGTACGAAGGTGGTATCGCCAATATGCGCTACTCTATTTCTAACACAGCCGAGTATGGTGACATCAAGACTGGTCCGCGTATTGTGACTGATGAAACCCGTGCTGAAATGAAACGCATTCTTTCTGAAATCCAGAACGGTGAATTTGCACGTGACTTCATTCAAGAGAATCAAGCAGGAGCTGCGACCTTGAAAGCCAAGCGTCGTATCGCCTACGAGCATCCGATTGAACTTGTCGGTGAACGTCTGCGTAGCATGATGCCTTGGATCAAGGCATCCGCCAAAGTTGATCGTGACGTCAACTAGGGGTTCAGTAACTCCCGCTAATGACTGTCGACGTACAAAGAGATAAACAGAAGAGGTCAAGAGGTATCTACCTCTTGCCGAATCTGTTTACGACCAGCGCATTGTTTGCTGGTTTTTACAGCATCGTTGCTGCACATAATGCTCATTTCGAGTCTGCAGCGATTGCCATTCTAGTCGCAGTGGTTCTGGATGGATTTGATGGTCGTGTTGCTCGGATGACCAACACGACCACTGAATTCGGTGCTGAATATGACAGCATGGCGGATATGATTTCGTCGGGTATGGCACCAGCTTTTTTGATGTATGCCTGGTCCTTGTCCAGTTTGACAGCTGACGAATATGGGCAGCTCGGGTGGGTTATCGCTTTTGTTTTTACCGCGTGCTGTGGTTTGCGACTTGCTCGTTTCAATGTCGCAGTTGGTACTGCTGACAAGCGTTTCTTTCAAGGGCTTGCCTGTCCTTCCGCTGCTGCTGTTGTTGCAAGTTTTGTTTGGGTTGCAGGCGATCTAGGTTTCACCGGACCCGACGTCGTTATTCTTGTCGCAGTGGTCACCTTGAGCACTGGCCTGTTGATGGTAAGTACCTTTACTTACTATAGTTTCAAAGACCTCGGCGCTAATAAGCGTATACCGTTTGCGATGCTGATTGGCTTGTTGTCGTTATTTGTGATCACTGCAGTCGATCCACCAAAGATGATCCTGATCGCGTCAAGTTTGTATGCTCTTTCAGGCCCTGGTTACTGGTTGTTTCGTTGGTTTCGTAAACGCAATCGGCCGGTACGCGGTACGCCAAGCTGATGCCCTACACAGAGCGCCAACAACAGATGTTGAACGCTATGGGAATCGTGCCTTGGGTGCAGCGTGATGACGTGCCACGTAATGAAGTGCCTCGTGATGAAGAGCCTAATGAAGGGGTTGCTGATACTGGGCTGACGTTTGCCGATCGGCCATTGCGTGCGCTTGCCAGTGGAATCTCTATCGGTCATGCACAAGCACCGCTGTTGGTTATTGTAGAGAGCGATGAAAGTCCGCTAACTGCACCATTGAGTGGAGACGCCGCTCAGTTGTTCGAGCAAATGATGCGCTCAATAGACATCACCCGTAGTTCGGTGTGTCAGTGTTGCATAGCATCAAGCATTACTTCAGATATTCCCGGGCAGGACACCATTGCAAGTCAGGTATCCATAGATCGATTGGCTGGAATTGTTCTGACGCATGAAATTGATGACAATGAGCAAGCATCGGCGCATGCGTCACTGTTGCAACTGCCAGGGCGCAACGCATTACCGATGTGGCGGATACCGCATCCGGATATCTTGTTAATGCATCCGCTCAGAAAACGTCAAGCTTGGCAGGCATTGAAAGCGGTTCGGCAAATACTCGCACCCTGATCTATGTCTGCTCGCGCTGCCGATCCACCCGAGGATACGACGCCGGCCCGGCGTTATACCCCGATGCGCCGTCAAGATATTTCTGCAGTGATAGATATCGAGCACCGCAATTATGAAATTCCGTGGAGCGCGGGAATTTTTCGTGATTGTTTGAAGGCAGGCTACGATTGTCAGTTGATGTACTTGGGTGATCAATTGATCGGCTATGGTGTTCTGCAAAGTGCCGCTGGCGAAGCGCATATTCTGAATCTGTGTATCGATGCAGCCCGCCAACGCCAAGGCCATGCCCGACACCTGTTGGGTCATCTGGTTCAGAAAGCACGGGAAGTCCCTGCTGATATTGTCTTTCTTGAGGTTCGGCCGTCGAATCCTCGCGCTATATCCCTTTACGAGCAAAACGGTTTCAACGAAATCGGTCTCAGAAAGGACTACTACGATTCGGCAAACGGTCGAGAGAATGCTTTAGTCATGGCCTTAAGTCTGAAAGGTTATACTGTCGGTAACTAGTTTTT
>CAZQOI010000009.1:3894-61091 GCA_964594905.1 uncultured Granulosicoccaceae bacterium | reverse complement strand
CTCCGTCAGCCATGGCTTTGACGATAAGCTCACGTGCTTGAGTGACTTTCGTGTCTATGGTGCCGAAGTGAGGATCGGGCAGCTGTAGAAGTTGTTGTTGGCTCACATGGTAACGGTGAAGAAAGTCGAATCCGTCTGCACAGGCTTCTGGGGTACGAAAGTGAGCGATGCCTGCATCTGTTAAAACATCGCGCGCCTCGACGACGCTGGTGTCGCCCATAAAGCAGGCGAGTATGGGTTTTGTTGTGGGTAAACAGTCGGTCAATGTGTTGGCAATAAGCGTTGGGTCGTTTCGTGAGTCAGGTACAAATACAACGAGAATTGCATCAACATCGCTTGTCTGCTGCAAAGATTCAATGACTTGTTGATAGTGTTCCAGTAGTCGAGCGGGGCTACGAAGTACAAAGGGATTGTTCCCTTGTAGATAGTTGCGGCTGCCTTTCTCCATGTTCAATTTGATGGCTTTTAATGTTTCGTGACGAAACTGCGGTGTTTGAAAGCCTTTGAGTTCGATCCTCTCGAAGGCAAGCATGGCAGGTGCTGCGCCATTACTGACAATAGCGACTCGATTACCGCGAGTTCGCATGCCAGACGCGAGTATCTTGGCGGCTGAAAAAAGATTACTGAACGTTCTAACGCGAACCACACCAGCACGATTCAAGGCCGTTTGAAAGACCTGATCGGACGAATGTATATGTCCGCTGCGAGTCAAGGAGTCGCAATAACGTGCACCGGCTTGCGTTGACTTCATCAGCACGACTGGTTTTATTCGCGCCGTGGCACTTAAGGCGCTTAATAAGGCGCGGCTACTGTTAACAGAATCTAGATAGACGATAATTGCTTGTGTTTTTATGTCCTCAGCCAGAAGATCAAGCAAGTCGGCAAGGCTGATATCGGTATCACTGCCAGTCGATAGCAAGGCTGAAAAGCCTACACCACTGGTTTCAGCCCAGTCGAGTAAGGCTGCGCCTAGTGATGCGGATTGACTGACAATGGCCAGCGAACCCTTGGCGATTTTGTTGTCACTGTAAGTAGCATTGATACCGAGATGTGGTCTTATCAAACCAGCGCAGTAAGGGCCGAGGATGCGCAGACCCAGACGCTGAGCATAGTGATGCATCATGGTGGCATCTTCGACACCCGACATTACTATTGCGACTCTGATGCCGCGACGCGAGCACTGAATCAGCGTACGTTTGAGTAAACTAGCTGGGGTCAGTATCAGAGCGAGGTCAGGGGTTTCCGGCAAATCTTTCAAAGACTTGTAACACGGTTCGTCGAGAACCTTTGCATAGCGCGGATTGACTAGAAAGAGTTTTCCCTGATAGTTGCCGCCCAGCAGATTTCGCGTGACAGCATGACCTGCGGAAGTTTCCCGTGCGCTCGCACCGATAACCGCTATGGAATCGGGATTGAGAAGCCGCGACAGGTGCAGGGTGGACATGCATTCGATGGTAACATCTGACCCCATGGCTACTGCACTGATAAACCACAGCGATTGTGTTCTCCACGAGATAAGTCCTGGTCATCCTGAGAGCCCGCAACGAATTGGTGCAATCACCGATCAACTGAAAAAACAGGATGTGTTTGACCATCTGCATCATGCGAATGCGCAAGCGGCTGAATGGTCGCAACTGTTATTGGGCCATAGCGAAGCCTACGTCGATCTAATCCATAAAAAAGCCCCCGATACTGGCCGCATAGAACTTGATCCTGATACAGCCATGAATCAGCACACTCTGGCCGCTAGTTTGTATGCAGCAGGCTCAGCGGTTCAGGCTGTGGATCTGGTCATGAACAAAACGGTTGATAACGCCTTTTGTCTGGTTCGACCGCCGGGTCATCATGCAGAACGCATTCAGGCGATGGGGTTTTGTTTTTTTGGCAATATTGCGATAGCCGCTCGTCATGCGATCAAGCAATACGGTCTGGAGCGTGTTGCTATTGTTGACTTTGATGTACACCATGGCAACGGCACAGAAGATATCGTCGATGGTGATGAGAAAATTCTGTTTTGCTCATCATTTCAGTTTCCCTTGTATCCAGGTAGTTACCGGGACAACGTTAAAAACCAACGTATCAATGTGCCGCTACCAGCTGGTGCTGCCAGTGCTGAATTTCGTGCAGCAATCACTGAGCAGTGGTTACCCGCACTCGATGCATTTGCACCAGAAATGATATTTGTCAGCGCAGGCTTTGATGCGCATCTCGAAGATCCACTCGCAGGGCTTGCCTTGCAGGATGCCGATTACGCTTGGGTGACCAACAAATTGATGGAATTGGCCAACCAACATTGTGATGGCCGATTAGTTTCCATCCTCGAAGGTGGCTATTCACTTCCGGCGCTGGCTCGTAGTGCAACGGCACATGTACGTGGCTTGATGCAGCTGTAGATTGCTTCAGCCGTATTGCTGCATCAATGCTGACTTGAAGCGATCCACTTCACTGACTGGTAAATGATTAACGCCTGCTGCGGCTTTCCTACCTCCGCCTGTATCAAACTGTCGACATACGTCATCCGCGCCTTCGCGATTGTTTAACGGTGCGCGTAAGCTGACCTGGTAAGTACCATCATCAAGTTCGCTTAACAAGGCATGTGCACGATCTGGATTGGCACGAGCCAGTTCGTTTGCATAAACCCCGCTGATGCGTCTTGCGAAGGGATCATTTGGCAGAATATACAAGGCAAATGTATCGTTGGTGGTTTCAGGGTTGATCGCTTCTACGCGATCACGATCATCTTGATAACCGTCTTCAAGGGTCTTATAGGCATCGTCTTTAGCGATGAAATCAAACGGGCTGGTGTATGGCTTTACACGCAAATATAAATTCGCGGGTGGGAAATACAGATCTTCAATAGATGAGCCATAGCCATTGTAATTAAGCAGGATGCCAAGTGTTTTTAATTGCTCGAGTTCAGAGTCGGACAATTCAAGCGGCGTTGCCGCCTGCGATGCTGCCACGTCGAGGTTGTCACCAAATGCTGCTGTCACAGCCCATGGTAAATGCTTGCCACCAAGATGCTGATTAACGATCAAGCCAGTGCAGGTCTCTGCCGCCGTATCAATATGTGTTTGTAAGGATGCATGCTGTGGAATGTCGCCGGGGAAGTGATGATCGAAGTATTCAACTTGCCCACCATCAGCCAGTACCTTCAATAGGTCATCCAGATTTTTCTCCAGGGAGATATCCAGGACGGTGACAGTATCGCCAGGCTCTGCACGCACATGCTTGACCAGCGAAATGTCACGTTTGACGCCAGTGAGCAATACGCTTTCACGTGGGGACGCCAGGCGCAATTGATGTAAGGCGCAGATACCGTCTGCGTCGCCATTAAATGCATCGAAATGAGTCATTGGGTTGCCTTTATACAATCGGTGACCAGTGCTGGTCCGTGATAGATTAAACCTGAGTAAAGCTGTACAAGATCGGCGCCAAGTGCGAGTTTGCGCGCTGCCGCGACGCCACTATCTACACCACCAACGCCGATGATTGGCATGACTCCGCTAAGTTGTGCACCAACTTGTGCCAGTGTTTGATCGGCGAGTGACGTTAAAGGCGCGCCACTGAGGCCGCCGCTCTCTCTAGCGTAAACATGGTTGCGTACTTCATCACGTGACTGTGTCGTATTGCCGGTGATGATTGCATCAATCTCGTGTTCGATACAGCTATTGCAAAATTCAGTCAGTTCATCGGCTGTCATGTCGGGCGCAATCTTGACTGCGATGGGTACCATTCGTCCGTGTTCAGTGGCTAAATTTGACTGGGCATTTTTCAATGCATCCAGAAGTCTCTTCAAATGTTCGCCATGTTGTAAGTCGCGTAACCCTTTTGTATTGGGTGATGAGATATTCACCGTGACATAGTCAGCATGTGGGTATACGCGTTCCAGACAGAAAAGGTAGTCGTGTTCTGCGGCATCAAGATCGGTGGTGGCGTTCTTGCCAATGTTGATACCAAGCTTGCCCTTGTAGCTTCGTTTCAATACCTGGCTTACCAGATGATCGACGCCTTTGTTGTTGAATCCCATGCGATTGATCAGCGCCGCGTGATCAGGCAAACGGAACAAGCGTGGTCGGGGATTGCCATCTTGCGGCCTCGGTGTAACGGTGCCGACTTCGATATGTCCGAAGCCAAATGCACCGAGAGCATCAATATAGTCAGCGTTCTTGTCGAGCCCAGCGGCGAGTCCAATGCGGTTGTTAAAACCGAGCCCCAAACAAGAAATTGGTGTTGATTCCGTTTGATAGCGTCGTGTCACCCAATTATTAATGGGCTTACGTGACAGGGCCGATAACGCAAGGTCATGGGCGCGCTCGGGATCCATCTCGAACAGGATGGCGCGGCCGATCGCGAACCAGGGGTCCTTCGGCGGGGAGCTGAATTCAGATGCTTTTATGTCCGACATGTCAAATTGGGAGATATCAGCCTCGATAATCTAGTCTGGTATTTCTGCGCGCGGGATACGGATAGCGGGCCTGTTTTGGGTATGCTACACGTAAGCGAGAATGATGCCTTAATGAAACTCTACCCGGACAAGTTGGACGCCCATTTAGCCCGTGGTGCTGCGCCTGTATACCTGTTACATGGTGATGAACCGCTGCAGAGCATGGAAATTGGTGATCGTCTTCGTGCGCATGCCCGCGAAGCAGGGTTTGTCGAACGAGAAGTTATCTTCGCCAATGACGATGGCGACTGGGCTCAATTTCGGGAATCGGCAGATAGCCTGTCATTGTTCGCCGAAAAGCGCCTGATCGAATTGCGTCTGGTGACGGGTAAGCCCGGGCGCGTTGGCAGTGATGTACTCAAGCAATATTGTCTTAGCCCCCCTGATGATGTCTTGCTGTTGATAACCTGCGCCAAGCTTGATCGTGGTGGTAGTAACAGCGCCTGGTTCAAGGCGATCGACAAGGTGGGTGTCACGCTAGCGCTGTACCCGGTACTGAGTCATCAGTTGCCAGCCTGGTTATCGGCACGACTGGCGCGACGTGGTTTGCGGGCATCACCCGAGGCACTTGCGATCATTACTGAACGCGTCGAAGGAAACCTGCTTGCGGCGGATCAGGAAGTCGAGCGTCTTGCACTGTTGCATCCAGGTGGCAGCTTGTCCGCTGATCAGGTACTGGCAGTGGTGGCTGACAGTGCACGTTATTCCATTGCCGACTTATCGCTTGCAGCCCTTGAAGGTCAACCGCGGCGAGCACTTCGAGTATTGGCAGGCTTAAGGGAAGAAGCTGTCGCTGAAGTATTGATCTTGTGGTCATTGACCCAAGAGATTCGCGCAGCAACTCGCGTCGCCGAAGCTACTGCCGAGGGCGCTGCAATTGATCGCGCGATGAAGGCCGCAGGTGTTTGGCAGAACCGTGCCGCGCCATTGAAGAAAGCCATAGCTCGCCATGAAGTTGCAGCCTGGCTGCGCATGTTGTCGGCCTGTACCACGATTGATCAACAAATCAAAGGTCAGGCAGCGGGCAATGTCTGGGACAGCTTCGCATCCCTAGTCGCACAACTTGCCGGTAACGGCGACACCGTTATCAGTCCCCATTCGAGTATTCCTGCATGAGCATGATGATTGTAGATTTGTTAAGTACCGCTGCTGATGGACAGAGTGTCACTGTGCGAGGTTGGGCGCGCAGTCGTCGCGACTCAAAAGCTGGTTTGTCTTTTTTAAGTGTGTACGATGGCTCATGCTTTGATGCGATTCAGGTTGTAGTCGATAAAGCCTTAAGCAATTACACAACTGAAGTTTTAACTATATCCGCAGGGTTCGCGGTTGAAGTCACCGGAATATTGGTAGCGTCTGAAGGTAAAGGGCAGACAGTCGAAATACAAGCAACAGCGGTAACCATAGTCGGTGATGTGGATGATCCTGAACAGTATCCCATCGCCAAGAAGCGACATACATTCGAGTATCTACGGCAAGTGGCTCATTTGCGTCCGCGTACCAATGCCTTTGGTGCAATCAGCCGTGTGCGCAGCACCATCGCCTCTTCAATTCATCGCTATTTTCATGAGCGACATTTTCATTGGGTTAATACACCACTTATAACAACCAGTGATTGTGAAGGCGCTGGTGAGTTGTTTCGAGTCAGCACGCTCGATAGTGTAAACCCGCCGCGCACTGATGCAGGCACTGCTGACTTTGACAAAGATTTTTTTGGACAGGAGGCCTACTTGACGGTCTCTGGTCAGTTGAATGCCGAGAGTTACGCCTTGGCTTTGTCCAAGGTATATACCTTTGGCCCAACCTTCCGCGCGGAGAACTCCAACACGAGCAGGCACTTGGCTGAATTCTGGATGGTCGAGCCCGAAGTGGCGTTTGCTGATCTCAACGATAATGCTGATCTCGCTGAAGATTTTTTGAAGTACCTATTTCGTGCAGTGCTTGATGAGCGAGGGGACGATATGGCGTTCTTTGCTCAACGTATTGACAAGGAGGCCATCAATCGACTGGAAGCCTTGGCCGATGCGAACTTTGAGCGTATGGATTACACCGATGCGATCACCTTACTCGAGAACAGTGGCAAGTCGTTTGAGTATCCAGTGAAGTGGGGTGTGGACTTGCAATCGGAACACGAACGCTGGCTCGCCGAAGAACATGTCGGGCGTCCGGTGGTGTTGATGAACTACCCGAAAGAGATCAAGGCGTTTTATATGCGTCTTAATGATGATGAGAAAACTGTTGCGGCAATGGATGTGCTGGCACCGGGAATAGGTGAAATAATTGGCGGTAGCCAGCGTGAAGAACGTCTTGCTGTACTTGATGAGCGTCTTGCCGCACAGGATCTGACCGAGGAGCTCGATTGGTACCGCGATCTGCGACGCTTTGGAACAGCGCCACACTCGGGATTTGGTATGGGCTTCGAGCGGGTACTGAATTATGTTACTGGTATGGAAAACGTACGCGATGCGATTCCATTTCCGCGGGTTCCCCGCAGCGCGCCTTTTTAAGCCATATGGCTTCGCTGGAAACTCCATCAGTAGTTGGTGGATGAGTCCTTGTGCAGTCTTGTGGCCTTGTTTATTCTGTGACCGTGTCAGAAACTGAGCACCTGTAAGCGATGACAATTTGCGACCTGCGGAAGACCAAGACCGACAAAACGATAAGCAACGTCAGGCACGTATCCAGTGCACGGCGGATTCCACGATGTGCTGAACAGCTTAGTCGTCGCTCTGGCTTCACCTTAGTCGAGGTCGCCATTGTGCTGGTGATTATCGGTTTGATTCTGGGAGGGGTATTCAAGGGGCAAGCGCTGATAGATAGCGCTCGTGTGCGTTCCTTGACCTCGGAGGTGTCCGGTATCCGCACTGCCTGGTACTCGTTTCAAGAGCGATATCGATCAGTCCCCGGCGACTTCCCAAATGCCAGTACGCAAATCGATAGCGCCGCATTGCCTGGCAATGGCAATGGACGATTGGATGGCAGTCAGGAGCGCGCAGGAGTTTGGCAACAACTGGCACTAGCGGGTTTTATTCGTGGAAGTTTTGATGGCGCACAAACATCGATAGGAACAGCAACTGATGTTGAGTGTGGGTCCGGAACGTGCCCAAAGAATCCGTTCAACGGTTTTTACAAAATCAGCTATAGCGCGCAAGCGGCTGACGCTGAAGATCCCGCGCATGAAATTTATACCGGTAACCAGATACCGGTAAACATCTTATCTCAGCTGGATATCAAGCTTGATGATGGCCAAGCCAACAGTGGTCGCTTTCGAGTTCACCGTGCCTACGCCAGTGCTTGCACTCGCGATGGAAAATGGGACGTGTCCTCAGGGCATTCCAACTGCGCCGGTGTACTGCGTGATTAATTGATTGCTTGGCTCAGTTTACTTTGCCCAGTCCGTTTTGCTCTGCCATTGTGGTGGAAAATTTTGTCGGAGTAAGGCTCTTAACTAATCTCAAGCTCTTTGATTTTTCGTGTAAGCGTGTTGCGTCCCCAACCAATCAAGCGCGCCGCTTCCTGTCGTCGGTCCTGAGTTTTGTTCAAAGCACATTGAATCAGAATGCGTTCGATCGTGGGTGTCGCTTTACCCAGAAGGTCTGACTCGCCAGCTTGTAGTGCCCGAGTAGCCCATTGGCGCAATCCTGATTCCCAATCGCTCTCATCGCCTGAGACAACCGCGCTTGAATCGCTTGGCATGTCATCGATAGCGATTTCCTGGCTACTGGCCATAACGGTTAGCCAGTGAGCGGTGTTCTGCAATTGTCTGACGTTCCCTGGCCAATCGAGTGATGCGATGTAAGCTTCAAAAGCTGGGGACATCGTTTTGGTTTCTTCATTGAGTTCAACCGCTGCGACTTTCAGAAAGTGGCGCATGAGTTGTGGTATGTCCTCTCTACGGGCACGTAGTGGTGGTGCCTCGATGCGAATGACGTTTAGACGATGAAAGAGATCTTCGCGAAAACGTTTTTCGATAACCAGGGATTCGAGATTTTGATGAGTTGCTGCCACAATGCGAACATCTACCTGTATCGGTGTATGGCCACCGACCCGATAGAACTGCCCGTCAGCGAGTACACGTAGCAAGCGTGTCTGCAGGGTGGCCGGCATATCGCCAATTTCATCGAGAAAAAGAGTGCCTCCGTCTGCTTGTTCAAAACGACCGATACGTGTGCTTTGTGCGCCAGTAAAGGCCCCCTTTTCATGACCGAACAATTCTGACTCCATTAAATCGTGTGGAATCGCAGCCATGTTCAGTGCAATAAATGGTTTCTCAGAGCGCGGACTGTGTTTGTGCAGCGCGCGCGCGATTAATTCCTTGCCTGTACCAGATTCACCATTGATCAAAACCGTGATCTTGGAACGAGACAGACGACCAATTGATGTAAACACTTCCTGCATGGCAGGTGCGTCGCCAAGTAGTTCAGCGTGTTCTTCATCTTTTAATAGGGTCTTTTTAAAGCCTGCTCTGTTGCTTTTACTTTGATCGTTCTGTGTATGGCAGGCGCGCTTTACCTGATCGACAACATGATCAACATCGAATGGTTTCGGAATGTATTCAAAAGCGCCATGTTCAAAGGCTGCCACTGTGCTGTCGAGATCCGAGAACGCAGTCATTATCAGCACAGGGATGTTTGGATGAATATCCTTGAGTTGCTTTAACAGTGAAAAGCCATCAGAACCTGGCATGCGAATGTCGCTGATAATCGCATCAGGTGCAATCGCATTGTCGCGTACCACTTCGAGAGCTTCGTCTGCTGATTCGAAACTACTGACTTTCATGCCCGCCTGTTTCAAGGTTTTTTCAAGTACCCAGCGGATCGACTGATCATCGTCAATTACCCAGATGTATTCTTCGCTCATGCGATCTCCAGAGGAATCAATATCGTGAAAGTGGTATCGCCAGGTTCACTCTGGCACTCGATCAAGCCGCCAATCTGATTCATCATCGATTGGGCGATCGATAAGCCGAGCCCGGTGCCTCCAGCAGTACCTGTCACCATTGGAAAGAAAATTTGATCCATCAATGCGTCCGGAATACCAGGACCGTTGTCATTGATTTGAATAGAAGCAACTAACGGATGACGTTTGCCAGCGATGGTGTAGTTGTGCGCAATTCGCGATCGAAATTCGATGCTTCCAGTTTTACCAAGGGCTTGCAAAGCGTTGCCGACGATGTTGAGTAACACCTGTACAAGTCTGTCTCGATCGGTAAGGCACTCAGGAATACTCGGGTCGTAGTCGAACATAAACTGTACGCCACTAGGGGCGCCAGCTATCGTGATCTTGCGAACGTGTTCGAGTATTTCGTGCAGATTGATGGCATCGCGTTTTGGTCTTGTCGTTGGACCGAGCATTCGATCAATAAGGCTTTGCAAACGATCCGCTTCGCGAATGATGATCGAGGTGTATTCATGCAATGCTTCATCAGGCAACTGTCGTTCAAGTAGTTGAGCAGCACCGCGTAGACCACCAAGTGGGTTTTTAATTTCGTGGGCAAGGCCTCTGATCAACGACTGAGCGTGTTCATGTTGCGTCAGCATCGCTTCATCGCGAGCAATTCTGAGTGGCCGGTCAACGGCGTTGATCTCGAGAATCAGACCGCGCTCGATTTGTTTTGTACGCACCGGTGACAGGTGGCAATCAACCAGAACGGCATCCTGCCCGTGAGGTTCGATAGTCACCTGACGGTCGGTATAGGGTTGTCCTGTCGTAATCGCTTCTCGAATGCGGGCGAATAGTGTGTCGGAGATATTGACCGCGCGGGTCAATCGCATTTGCAAGGCTTTGCGAGAGCTAAAGCCAAGCAGCTGCTCGGCGGCGCTATTGAGGAATTTGATGCGAAGGCCGTCGTCGATACACAGTACCGCCGTCGATAGAGAATCGATTAGCGGCCAGTCTTCGATATTTTTCGGCTGTGCGTTCATGGATGCCAGTACCAGTGCAAGTAGTGCACCCTGCAAAATTGGCAGTAGAAAACCACCTAACAGACTGGAAAATCCAATTAAAACAAAGAGTTAATAAAATTTCTTGCAATACATCTTTGTCTGTTTTTGCACTAAAAGGATGCGTTAACAGACAGTTTGCACTATAAGAGTGCGATTTTCTGTGATCAGTTGCCTCTTGCTACTGCCGTTTTCTTGATGTGAATGTTCTGCTCTTTGGACGAAACTTGGGTTTGACCGTTCTTGTCGACCACTTTTACCAGCAGTGTGTGCGTACCGCGATCAGGGACCTTTACCGGTAGCAGGGCGCTTGTTCCACTGGCAGCGAGCTTGCCGTCAAGGTACACCTCAGCCATCAAACCCGATCCTTCCAACGATACAGGGGACGT
Organism: uncultured Granulosicoccaceae bacterium; assembly: GCA_964594905.1. Lineage (GTDB taxonomy): Bacteria > Pseudomonadota > Gammaproteobacteria > Granulosicoccales > Granulosicoccaceae > Granulosicoccus. Next base: position 50,316 of record CAZQOI010000009.1, on the reverse strand, counting down.
CTGGAAACCAACATACAGTGGCTCGGGAATATCAATCAAGGTCGCATCTGGTAGCGGTGACAATATCGAGACCAATTCGATGGCCACTGCCTCTTCCTCTTCCTCTTCATTTTGGGTGCTCACATTTGGATCCCCAATCGGGTTCCCATTCGAATCCACTTTGGCGTCGATATTCGTGCCTGAAGCCAAAGCCCCATCAGTAGCGGCTCCTACCGCAGTCGCGGCGGCAGGCGCACCTGGCGATTGGGATTGTTGGGTGGCCACTTTGTCGGTAGTCACTTTTGCAGGGCCAGGGTCGGAGACGTTGATCGGTGATGGAGTGACTACGACGGTATTGGGATTGTCGCCTGGTTTGTCACTGAAAACCACGTTGCCACTGCTGTCGACGCTCTTGAAAATTTTTCCGGCTTGGGGCGGAGAAGGCTGATTGCCGATAGATTGGGCCATTGCCGTCGATCCTGCGGCTACCAAGACTGCCAGAAACAGGGCTTGATACTGTCGATTTTTAATATCCATGCCCGAGCCGAGCATGATCCACACCATTTGTGGGTGTCCATGACAGGTGTAAAGCAAGAATTATAGAAATAGGCACTAAAATGCTTGCTTATGGTGGCTTGCACAAAAACAGGGCAAAAAAAAGCCCCGATGTACGGGGCTTTTTTCACAGCTTGATGCTGGCTGATCGTCTGTATCAGCAGCAGATGTACATACTTTTAAACTGAGTAGTACATATCGAATTCCACCGGATGCGTGGACATACGCAGACGTGTGACTTCTTCCATCTTCAGATCGATGTAGCCATTGATTTGATCATCAGTGAACACGCCACCAGCTGTCAGGAAGCCGCGATCAGCATCGAGTTCTTCGAGCGCTTGATCGAGTGACGAACATACCTTCGGAATGTTTGCTTCTTCTTCAGGAGGCAGGTCGTACAGATCTTTGTCTGATGCATCGCCAGGATGGATCTTGTTCTGGATACCGTCAAGGCCAGCCATCATTAGAGCCGCGAACGTCAGGTAAGGGTTACCGGTTGGGTCAGGGTAACGGACTTCGATACGACGACCTTTTGGGTTACCAACATAAGGGATACGAATTGACGCGGAACGGTTACGCGCAGAGTAGGCGAGCATAACTGGTGCTTCAAAACCTGGAACGAGCCGCTTGTAGCTATTGGTAGACGCGTTTGCAAATGCATTGATTGCCTTTGAATGTTTGATAACTCCGCCAATGTAATGCAAAGCAGTTTCGGACAAGCCGCCATAAAGATCACCGGCAAACATGTTGTCGCCACCTTTAAACAATGACTGGTGAACGTGCATGCCGCTACCATTGTCACCAACGATAGGCTTTGGCATGAAAGTCGCGGTGCGGCCAAACTGGTGAGCAACGTTATGCACTACATATTTCAGGATTTGCACGCCATCGGCACGCTTGACCAAGGTGTCGAACTTGGTACCGATTTCACACTGACCCGCAGTACCAACTTCGTGATGGTGAACTTCAGGGATTACGCCCATCTGTTCGAGAACCAAACACATGGTGGCTCGCAGATCGTTTAATGAATCAACAGGTGGTACCGGGAAGTAACCGCCTTTGACGCGAGGACGGTGACCAATGTTGCCGCCTTCCATCTTCTTGTTTGAGTTCCACTCGGCTTCGTCTGAATCGATCGCGTAGCTCATGCCTTGCATATCGGTTTTCCAACGCACATCGTCAAAAACGAAAAATTCTGGCTCTGGACCAAAGTAGGCTGTATCGGCGATGCCTGTTGAGTTGAGATAGGCTTCGGCACGGATAGCGACTGAGCGTGGGTCACGCTCATAGCCTTCCATCGTGTCGGGTTCAACGATGTTGCAACGCAGATTGATCGTACTCTCTTCGGTGAATGGATCGAGTACAGCAGTCGATGCATCTGGCATCAGCAACATGTCTGATGCATTGATTCCTTTCCAACCCGAGATGGATGAACCGTCGAATGGTTGTCCGTCTTCGAAGACATCTTCTTCGAACTGGGAGACAGGTACAGAGGTGTGCTGTTCCTTACCCCGGGGGTCGGTGAATCGAAAATCGACGAACTTAACGTCGTTGTCCTTGATGGTTTTAAGAACGTCACTCGCAGACATGGTTTTTTTTCCTCGTATATTTTTGGATGAATTAATGCCGGTGTACATTGCACCAGGCTTCTGAGACCTATGTGCATAGCCTGTACCAAGGGCTGTTCAATAAAAATGATTATAAAAATCAGATAGTTAACTATTTCTGGTGTTGTTGGGTCGCACAAAAACAGTGCGTTTTGTAATTTAACGCACTATTTTGGTGCAATATCGGTGGCCAGATATTTTTGGCCACTCGCGGTGTCTTCGCGCGGGCAGTGTAGCGTATCCCGCGAGAGGCTGAGGATTCAGTACACTGGCGGACTTTTTCCGAAGGTTAGAATTCAACATGGTCGACGCGGCTGCAACGCCCGATGTAAAGACATTCCAAGGCATGATCGCTGTACTCCAGTCTTATTGGTCCGAACAGGGCTGTCTGGTGCAGCAGTCTTATGATATGGAAATGGGCGCCGGGACCTTTCATAGCTCAACATTCCTGCGAGCGATTGGACCAGAGCCTTGGCATGCCTGCCATACGCAGTCTTCACGGCGTCCAACTGATGGCCGCTACGGTGAAAACCCAAACCGTCTGCAACATTATTATCAATTTCAGGTAGCGATGAAACCATCGCCCGAGAATATGCAAGACATTTATCTCGGTTCGCTTGAAGCGCTTGGCTTCAATACGCTTGAGCATGACATTCGCTTTGTTGAAGACAACTGGGAATCGCCAACACTTGGCGCTTGGGGTTTGGGTTGGGAAGTGTGGCTCAATGGCATGGAGGTAACGCAGTACACGTACTTTCAACAATGTGGTGGTCTCAGCTGTCAACCAGTACTTGGCGAACTTGCTTATGGTATCGAACGCCTGGCTATGTATATTCAACAAGTTGAAAGTGTTTATGACTTGATTTGGGGGCACACGGCTGCAGGTCCGGTGACCTATGGCGATGTTTTTCATCAAAACGAAGTCGAGCAGTCTGCATACAACTTTGAACATGCAGATGTTGACGCTCTGTTTCACCAGTTTGATCAGTGTGAGAAAGACTGCGCACGTTTGTGTGAACAAGCACTGCCGATGCCGGCTTATGAACAGGTCTTGCGGGCATCGCATTCATTCAACTTGTTAGATGCACGACACGCGATATCGGTCACTGAGCGACAGCGTTATATTCTCCGTGTTCGAACCTTGTCACGACAAGTTGCGGAAGCCTGGTATACGAAGCGAGAAGCTTTAGGGTTTCCATTGTTAAAGCAATCGCAACGTGACGGTACTGGTGGCCCACCAGATGCCCCGAAAACCAGTGGTAAAAAATCAAACAAGGGTGAGGTGACCCGTGGCTGATTTGTTGATTGAACTCGGTTGCGAAGAATTGCCCGCAGGCTCGATGCTTGAGCTTGCCAATCATTTTGGTAACGGCGTATTCAAGGTGCTCAAAGAGGCTGGTCTTGCACAGACGTCACCGGAGATTTTCGCAACGCCGCGTCGCCTAGCCATGCGTTTGTCAGACGTTGGTGCGCGGCAGGCTGATCGTGAAGTCGAACGACGTGGGCCATCAGTCGCGGCAGCGTACAAAGATGGTGAGCCAACAAAAGCTTTGCAGGGTTTTCTCCGTTCAGCTGGGCTCAGTGTCGAGGACTTGCAAACCGTTAGCACGCCCAAGGGTGATTGGCTGGCGGTCAAACAGACCCAGCAGGGCGAGACCTTGCAGCATCTTTTGCAGTCGGCATTGCCAGACATCATCAAGACCATGCCAATGCCCAAGCGTATGCGCTGGGGAGATCATGCGCATGAATTCCTGCGTCCGGTTGTCTGGTTACTTGCGTTACATGGTAGCGATACTTTAGCGCTTGAATTGCTTGGCCTCAGTGCAGGCAACACAACACGTGGGCATCGCTTTCATGCACCTGACGCTGTAAAAGTTGGGCAGGCCGCGGACTACGAAGGAGTTCTGGAGAAAGCCTATGTCGTTGCCGACGCTGCAAAACGTCGTGAGCAAATAGTCACTGGTGTTACGAATGAGGCTAAAAAAATTGGCGGTGACGCGGTGATGGATGCAGAGCTCCTTGATGAGGTCAATGCATTGGTTGAATGGCCAGTTGCCATGGCCGGTAGTTTTGGTTCGGAATTTCTCGAGATACCGAAAGAAGCCTTGATTCAAACCATGCAGGAAAATCAACGTTACTTTGCACTTCTCGATAGTGCGGGTGACTTGATGCCAGCCTTCATCACGATTGCAAACCTTGAATCGGTATCGCCACAAACCGTAATCGATGGCAATGAGCGCGTTATTCTTCCGCGCTTTGCTGACACCATGTTCTTCTGGAATCAGGATAAAGAGCGCACGCTGGACTCGCATCGAGATGAGCTTGATCGATTGTTGTTCCAGGAAAAGCTCGGAAGTGTTGCTGATAAATGTAGCCGTATGCAGGAAGTCTCGTTGTGGCTTGCTGGCGAACTCGGTGCCAGCGAACGTCATGTGACCCTGGCGGCAAGTTTATGCAAGTGCGACCTGAATACCGAGATCGTCAAGGAACTTGCGAAGATGCAGGGTATCGCCGGGCGCTACTACGCCAAGCGTGACGGGTATTCGCAGGAGGTTTGTATTGCGATGGAAGAGCACTATTACCCTAAACAGTCGGGCGGTGCATTGCCTAGTGATCCTGTAGCATCAATTGTATCTATTGCAGACAAGCTCGATACGCTTGTTGGTATTTTTGGTATCGATATGAAGCCGACTGGGGCGAAAGATCCTTTCGCCCTGCGGCGCGCATCCCTCGGCATCCTTAGAATTTTGATTGAGCAACAACACGATATTGATCTCATTGCACTCATTGACAAGTCCATTGAATCTTATAGTGGTGTCCTTGTTGATGTGAACGCCAATGATCTTCGCAATGATGTGCTTTCCTATGTGCTTGACAGACTGCGAGGTTATTTTACGTCCGATCGTGGTTTTGCTGTGGAAGCTGTTGATGCGGTATTCGCAAAGAGACTCTCTAACCCACTTGATATGAAATTGCGATTAGATGCGATCGAATCCTTCAACAAGACGGAAGAATCTGTAGCACTTGCTGCTGCCAGCAAGCGGATCGGCAATCTATTGAAAAAGGTCGAAACATCGGTACCTGCACAGGTTGATAAAGCGTTGTTGGGCGACAAGGCCGAGCAAACTCTCTTCACCGAACTTGAAGAGAAGTCAGGGCTTGTCGACAAACATCTTGAGTCACGTGACTACGCATCTGCGATGAAAGTGACGGCAAGTTTGCGCGGTGCTGTTGATGAATTTTTCGATGGTGTCATGGTGATGGATGAAGATGTTGCAGTACGCGACAATCGGCTTGCATTGATCAAACGAGTCAATGAGCTGTGTTGTGCAACTGCCGATATTGCCAGACTTCAAGGGCAGGATCGAACGTGAAATTGATAGTGCTCGATCGCGATGGCGTAATCAATGAAGATCGTGGTGAGCCGATCACGCAAGTGGACGACTGGGTGCCTATTCAAGGAAGTCTGGAAGCCATTGCCAGGCTGCATCAAGCTGGTTGGCATGTTGCTGTCGCGACCAATCAAAGTGGTATTGCACGTGGCTTGATGGAGATCGATCAATTGCTGGCCGTGCATCAGAAAATGCACGATATGGTTGGTCAAGTTGGTGGTCGGATCGATGTCGTCGCTTTCTGCCCGCACAGTGATTCGAATCAATGCACTTGCCGAAAGCCTGCACCTGGCATGTTGTATAGCATCAGTGAACGACTCGATGTTGACTTGAGCACGGTAGTCCTGGTTGGTGACTCTTTGCGTGATATGCAGGCGGCAATGGCCGCGGCTGCACAACCTATTGTGGTGCGCACGGGTAAGGGGCAAATGACCCTGGACAACAACAAGGGGCTTGAACATATCCCTGCTTATGATGATTTGCTGAGTTATGTTGATGTGTTGCTAAGCCCTGAGAATAAAGAAGACTCCTGATATGTACCGACTTTGGTTGACCTTTAGAAGCCTGGTTTTCTGGATCTGGCAGATTTTCTCAACCTTGTTCATGGGCGCACCAGTGTTGCTTGCCTGTCTTTTTTCCTACAAGTGGGGCTACCCGCTCGCGGTTATGTGGAACCGCATGAATGTGTATGGCTTACGGTTGATTTGTGGAGTCACCTGGCGTCTGGAAGGCCAGGAGAACATACCTGACAAACCTTGTATTGTTATGTGCAAGCACCAATCAACCTGGGAGACTTATTTTTTACCAACAATGTTTTCCCCTGCAGTGTATGTGGCCAAGCGTTCCCTAAGATGGATACCAATCTTTGGTTGGACGCTTGTGTTGCTGCGTTTTATTTTGATTGATCGAACTTCCGGTCGTTCTGCTATTCAGCAGATGACAGAGCAGGCTGCCAATCGACTGTCACTTGGGCGTTGGGTTTTGATATTTCCGGAAGGTACCCGATCGGCGGTGGGTTCTGAACCTAACTATCGCATCGGTGGCGCTATTGTCGCTGAGAAAACTGGTGCTGACGTGTTGCCTATCGCGATGAATGCCGGTGAGTTCTGGCCACGCATGGGTTTTATAAAATGGCCTGGCGAAATCACGGTAACAATTGGTCCGGTTATTAGCAGCGCCGGGAAAAATTCGGCTCAGATATTGGCCGAAACCGAACAGTGGATTGAAGGTCGGATGGCAGAGATTACTGTTACGGATCGTTTCCCTTACAAGCACTGAGACGACAGCCGATGACGTGGCTTGAAGTGTTGTTTAGCTTCAGAAGCTGCAGCGCGAAAATCAGCTTTCGCGCTGCAGACAGATAATCACCCTTGGGCAATCAGCCTATTTGACGGGCTTAATTATTGAGCATTAGTGACTAAGGTGACCGCAGCATCGCCATCGCTACTGTCAGTGGCTCGAACGGTATAGACAACGCTTGAACCGGGTTCGAGACTAGCGTCGAAAAAGCTGAATCCATCAGTTGTTGCAACCACTGCACCATCACGACTGACTTCGTACTCAGTGCCAGCGGCGGCACCTGCAACGGCTTCCCAGAAAATCTCTACGGCCGTTGATGAGTAGGTTACTCCGGTCAGGTTCTCGACACCGCCATTACCGGGTGCAACACTGTCGCCGAGAATCGTTACGGTAACTCGCGCAACCGGATTTAGCCAACCGTGCACAGCTTGATTGATATCGCTAACGCCGCCTGCTTCGTCAAGATCGCCAATAGTGCCCTTATGAACACTGATGAAACCTTCGACAGGTGCATTGATACCGGTTCCATTTGATCCAAGGCCGCTCGCGACTACTGGTGGTGGTGCTGGGAAGCCTGCTACACCTGGCTCACCGCTGCCGATAAGTTCGTCGTTGGCTTCGGTGCCAGCATCGTAAGCAATTGCATCATAGACTCTCTGGCTACCCGCATCCCCTTGAGGAAATGGAATAGCACTTAGGCCAACAAAAGCGTCATTAGTCGGTAACAGCATTGATGACAGTGACAAAACTGAATTGCCGCCGGCGTCGTCAACTGTAAAGCTTACCGAAGCGCCGGGGGCCAACAGGCCGTCTCCTGTTGCAACGTCAGCACCAATACCTTCCAGCAATTCAGCCATTGGGCCAACATTGCCGCCTTCGGCAATCGATTGCAATTCAGTAGAGGCAACTTCACCTGCTGTAAACATTCTTGCGCTCGGTGTATGAGCTGCGACAATAAGAGGCGTGAAGTACATAGCGGGTGTCAGATTGACAATAGTGACTTCAAATTCAGTCGCTAACGCGGGTGTTGAAAGACCCATCGCGGCTGCGACGCTTGCAGCCAGCTGGTATTTTTTGTTCATTCGTACTTCCCTTTTTAGATGTGTTTCAAGTGATGCCTTCGGCAGGCTTTAGGGTCTCGAGCACGAGCAAAGTTGCGTTAAAGTCGCTGGATTAACGTTTAGTCACATGAGGAACCAACAAAGGGTGAGTCGGTCCGCGAAGACCAAGCTATCCCAGCGCTATAAAACGACTGTTCCTTCTATCAGCACATGAGTGTCGCCACCGATAAGAATTCTGTTGTCGTCTGAGCTTTTGCTGATATGGACGCGACCTTGTCGATCGATACTGCTGCCTTGAGCAATCAGAAGATCATCCGTCAAACGCCGTTGCTTGTTGAACCAGTGGGCTATAGCCGCATTTAGTGATCCGGTAATTGGATCCTCACTCATGCCACTTGAAGGTGCGAGCATGCGAACTTCATAGTCACATTCTGAGGCTGTTCCATGCCTGCCAATCAAACCGATGGGTTTGAACTCAGGCCAACGGACTTGCGATGAATCGACTTTCAATACATCGCTTGCTGATGCTAGCTCTAGTACTTGCCATTCGGGACCATTGTTGAGTTTGGCTGTGTTGACTACCTGTTCCAGTGACAAATCAAGTTTTCCAAGGATAAGGTTCCTGTTTTTTTCTGGCAGTGAATCTATCTGGGTTGGTGGTGCGACGAACGCTGGGCGTGTGCCGCTAAGATCAATATCGACAATGCCGATTGCACATTCCTGTTTTACACAGTTGTTTGTTCTTGCGATGCCGCCACTGTGTAGCCAGGCGGCGCAACTCCCCAGGGTAGGGTGTCCAGCAAATGGCATTTCGCGAGTGGGTGTAAATATACGAACCTTGTAGTCGGCGGTTGGGTCTTCAGGTGGGAATAGAAAAGTGGTTTCTGCAAGGTTTGTCCATCGGGCAAAGCTTGCCATGGCCTCAATCGACATGCCTTGTGCATCAACAACCACAGCCAATGCGTTTCCTTTGGTGGGTGTCGATGTAAAAACATCGCACTGAACAAACCGGCGTTGCCTTCGCATAAGAAATTGCCTCGGGTGCGTAAAAATTTTCGAGAACGATATCTAGTGCTTACTGTGAGCTAATTACTATCGATGGTCAACGGTAACCGAAAAAGCTCGATGGCATTGTTGGTTGTTGCGTGAGCAATTTCGTCTGCGCCCTCGTCGCGCAATGTGCTGATTGCCTGCCAGACGTCAACCAGATATGCTGGCTCATTTCGTTGACCCTGATGGGTTTGATCTGGCTGATCAGGTGCATCGGTTTCCAGAAGTATTGCATCGAGTGGCAAAGAGCGAATCATTTCTCGCAAACGCTTCGCACGTGTGTAGCTTATGGCACCGCCAAAACTCAATTTATAACCGAGATCAATCAAACGACTTGCCTGTTGAGTGGAGCCATTGAAGCTGTGCACAAGTCCGTGGTAGTGTCCGGATGAACGAATCATGCGAATGACGTCTTCAACTGCACGTCGCGCATGAATCACGATGGGTAAATCAAATTCGCGTGCCAGTGCCAGTTGAGCACTAAATAGGTGTTGCTGACGGGCGCGATTAACGTCAGTAATGTGATAGTCGAGCCCACACTCACCAACCGCGACTGGTCGTTCGCGTCCTAACCAGACAGGTAGCTCTTCCAGGTGAGCATCCAGATGTTCCTCAGTGAAGCAAGGGTGCAAACCGTAGCAGGCGTAAAGATCAGTTTCAGCATCGCACACAGCCTTTACTCTCGGCCAAAGACACTGGCTGATGGCTGGCACCACCTGCGCGATTACGTTGGCGGATCTGGCAGCCCACAAGACCGATCCACGGTCGGCTTTCAAGCGCTCATCGTCGGTATGAACGTGGCTGTCAATGAGTACTGGCGTCGACTTGGTCGGCATTGTCTACAACTGCCCTGATACACATCGCGAAACGTGTAACAATCTACTATCGTGGCGGAACTGTCCAGTCGGTTTCCGGCGTGGTAATACAGGGTTTGGAGAACAGTAATGCGTTGGAGAAAAGGACGCCGTAGTACTAATGTCGAAGACACCCGTGGCATGGGTGGTGGCAGGCCTCGAGCATCCGGGGGCGGCATGAAGGTGGGCGGAGGCGCCGGCATCATCTTGTTGTTACTGGGCCTGTTTTTTGGCACCGATCTAACCAGCATATTGGGAGGCGGTGGCCAAGTCTCTCAGAGGCCACAGCTTTCGCCTGGTGGTAGCGGGCAGGTGCGTGGTGATGATGAATCGACGGCCTTTGTCTCAACCATGCTTGCTTACAATGAGGATGTCTGGGCGAAGCTGTTCCAACAAAACGGCAAACAATATCAAGCGCCAAAACTTCGTATCTTCGATGGTGGCGTCAATTCCGCCTGTGGTTATACATCCTCGGCGGCTGGCCCGTTCTACTGCCCTGGCGATTACAAAGTTTATATCGACCTGAATTTTTTCAGAGAGTTACAGCGTATGGGTGCTGGCGGTGACTTTGCCCAAGCCTATGTCCTTGCCCATGAGGTCGGACATCACGTGCAAAATCTCTTAGGTGTTTCGATGGCAGTGCAGAAGCGTCAGCGATCAGTCAGCAAAATCGAGGCTAACCGATTGTCTGTGCTCACCGAGTTGCAGGCAGATTGTTATGCAGGTGTCTGGGCGCATCATGCCCATAAAGATAATCAACTGCTTGAGCCGGGTGATCTTGAAGAGGGTATGAATGCGGCTGCCAAGATTGGTGACGATGCCTTGATGAGTGCTGCGGGTGCGCGTATTCGTCCCGAGGCCTTTACACATGGTTCCTCGCAGCAGCGTCAGGAATGGTTGTACCGCGGTTTGAATACTGGTGATCCAAACGCATGCGATAGCTTTAGCTAATCCATGCGCATGAATCGTGAGGAGTTTCTAGCGTGGCCGCGTAAGCGCGTCACCTTGCTGGGCATGTCAGGTGTTGGCAAGACGCGTCTTGCCAATATTCTGCGCAACCAGGACTGGTTTCATTATTCGGTCGACTATCGAATTGGCACGCGTTATCTGGATGAACCAATCCTCGATAACATCAAGACTAAAGCCATGCAGGTGCCGTTTTTGCGTGAGTTATTGTTGTCTGATTCGATATATATCAGCAACAATATTACGGTTGATAACCTACAGCCGCTGTCCACCTTTCTTGGCATGCTTGGAAATCCGGATCTTGGCGGCTTGGCACTTGATGAGTTCAAGTATCGTCAGCAAATGCACCTGGAAGCTGAAATCAAAGCCATGAAGGATGTTGGAGCGTTCGTGGATAAAGCTAGTACGATCTATGGTTATGATCATTTCCTTAATGATGCCAGTGGTAGCTTCTGCGAAATTGATGACTCAGACGTCATTCAGCAGGTTGCAGACAACACCTTGATTGTTTATATAGAGGCGAGTAAGGATGATGAAAAAGCGTTAATAGAACGAGCTGCCGCCAACCCAAAACCACTTTACTATCGCGATGCGTTTCTCGACGAACATCTCGGGATGTACACGAAAGAAAAGGGTCTTACTTTCTCCACCGAGATCGACCCTGCAGATTTCGTTCGTTGGGTTTTTCCGCATCTATTCCGCGCGCGCGTTCCACGATATGCAGCGATCGCCAAGCAGCACGGTTATACGATCAAAGCCCGTGATGCCTTCGAAGTCAGTAATGGTGAAGAATTTCTGACCCTGATTGGCGATGCGCTTGACACCTGATAGCTTAAGCTGATGCCACTCGTCGCTCACAATGAGTTACCGACTTACGAACGCCTGCGTGGTGAAGGTTATCGTATTTTGTCGCCCATGCGAGCGCGTGAGCAAGATATCCGCGGGCTGCATATCGGTCTGCTGAACATGATGCCTGATGCTGCTCTGGCCGCAACCGAGCGACAGTTTTTTCGATTGGTTGGTTCGAGTAATTCGATCTCACAGTTTTATTTGCACCCATTTACCCTTGAGGAAATACCTCGCGGTGATGCAGCACAACAACACATCGATGAATTTTATGAACCATTATCAAAGATCAAGGAATTAGGCCTTGATGCCTTGATCATCAGTGGTGCCAATGTCACTGAGCCGCATCTGGATCGCGAAATATTTTGGGAACCGTTGTTGGATGTTATCAATTGGGCGGAGGAGCACGTTACGTCTACGCTGTGCTCCTGCCTTGCAACTCATGCGGTGGTCATGGCGCGTCACGGAATCAAACGCCGCCAGCTCTCAAAGAAGTGCTGGGGTGTCTTCAACCATGAGGTGGTGATGCGTGATCACCCGCTGGTGCGAGATACCAACACACAACTGGCAGTACCGCATTCTCGCTTTAATGAAATCACGGCCGATCAATTTAGGTCGGCAGGTTTGTCAGTGCTGATCGAAGGAGAGGAGCCGGGTGTGCAACTGGCCGTTAGCCCTGATGGATTTCGAACCGTATTCTTTCAAGGACATCCTGAATATGACTCGATCAGTTTGCTTAAGGAATACAAACGAGAGATTGGTTTGTACATTAATTGGCAGAGTGAAGAATACCCGCCGTTTCCAGCACACTACTTTGATAGATTCTCAAGGGCTTTGCTTGATGAGTACAGAGCTCAGGTGATCACAGCTCGAACGAACAATTCTCGTCCTCCTGATTTTCCTGAGCATTTATTACGTGAGCGGCTTCACAATACTTGGCACGACAGTGGTGAGGCTTTGGTCGGTAACTGGATCGGACTTGTGTATCAAATTACCCACAGTGAACGGCATAAACCTTTTATGGATGGCGTGGATCGTGACGATCCGCTTGGCTGGCACGGCGGTGACGTGTCCCGGCTCACGTAACGTAAGGAAATAAGGCAGATTTAGCCGTTTGCCGCCGCCAATTCAACAGAGGACGCGACTGACTGTTGGATTGAATTGAAAACGAATCATCACCGTACATGGAGTAGCGCTGCACGCGCCATTTTGTTGAGCTCAGGTGCCGCCGTTGTCTTGCTTGGTGGCGCAACCGCTCTAGCCGACACGACTGATAAGCAGGCGACCGCGACCGCCAACGGTTTACATAATCGCACTGCGGCTTATGCAAGCCTTGCAACAGCTGACACCAGCGCCTTGCAGAACCGGCTTCACGGTAGCAGTGAGCATGAGTATCTGATTGATCTGCCCAAAGACTGGGTTAAACCGGTTACCCCTTTTGACCCAAAGCTCGAACGTTCTGCTGATGATAGTTATGGCTTTCGCAGTCGATTGCAAGACTATCAGTACAACGGAGTGGAGCCGGGTAGAACTTCTTCCTACTATGCAACCGAGTACGAATTGACCAACCGCTACGGCGTGGAGAACTATTCCACGGTTGAAATCAATTTTGATCCGAGTTACGAAAAACTGACCTTGCATGAGATCAGCGTACTGCGTGGAACTGAGATCATCGATAAACTTTCAACATCCCGCCGCACGGTACTGCAGCGCGAGAAGGAACTCGATGCGCTGATCTATGATGGAACGCAAACACTTGCCATCGTACTCAACGATGTACGGGTTGGTGACACGGTGCGCTATGCCTATAGTCTTGCCGGAGAAAACCCAATTCTTGCTGATAATAGAGAAATCTATATTCGCACTGAACGCTCGAATCCCTTAGATCGCCAATACACACGCATATTGAGTTCGATAAAAAAACCATTTTATCGCCGGGTTCGTGGCCCTGAACAGAATTTGGTCATAACTCGTGAGAATGGCATTGAAGAGGTCATTCTGGATCAGTATGCGATTGCAGAAACGAGTTATGAAGAGTATGTCCCCAGTCGTCATAACCGTCGAGGTGCAATAGTCTTCAGTGATATGGCTGACTGGAAATCGGTTAATGATTGGGCTTTGCCGATGTATCAGATACCCAAACAAACAGCTCCAGAGCTTGTCACCATTGCCAGTGCAATTCGCTCTGCTCATGATGACTCTGCCGCACAGATTGGTGCTGCATTGAAATGGGTGCAAGACGAAGTGCGTTACTTTGGTGTCGAGCTTGGTACCAATTCTCACTGGCCATCGCGACCGCAAGAAACACTAGGTAGGCGTTATGGTGACTGTAAGGACAAGACGCTGCTGACCATTGCCTTACTCAATGAATTGGGTGTCGAGGCACAACCTGCATTGGTTAATACTAATCGTCATCTTGACGACGACAATTATCCATTACGTCTGCATGCCTTTGATCATGTCATCGTGCATGTGGAACACGAAGGAAAATCGCACTTTATTGATCCGACTATCGGTTATCAAAAAGGTGCCTTAGGTGAATTTCATGAGCCGAACTACGGCCACGCCCTAGTGCTCAAGGAAGGTACAAGCGAATTGACGCCGATGAATGAAAAAGCGTCGGGCAAGCATCTGGCGGTAACGAAAACACTAACCATAGCTGCTAATGCAGATGAACAGCATCGCCTTGATGTTGAAACACAGCGGGTGGCATCGTTAGCTGAAAACATACGCTATAGACTCGAAACCGAAGGACCACGAACGATTGGTGCTGACTACCAAGAGTACTATGAGGATTATTTTGAGGGTATTGAAGCTAGCCGCCTGCTGTCATTCACAGAGGCTGATGCCGGAAGTCTCGAAATCTCTGAAGCCTACCGATTTGATGACATTTGGATGAATGATAAGAACGTCGATGAGTACGTTTGGATATACGGTGATGAGATCATTGGTTATCTGGATAAACCAGACAAGGCCAGTAGTCGTGAGCAGCCCTACGAGCTATTGCACCCGATAATTGTTGAAGAAATCTGGCATGTCTCCTTACCATATGCCATGAGACTCGACGAGCTCGATAAGGAAATTGACAACGAATGGATGAGCTTAAGCAAGACGCACACCCTTGATGCAAGCGGTACTCGTTTAACAGTTTCAATGCGTTATGAAACGAAAGTTGACGAGGTCGCTGCAAAAGATCTTGTGGCTTACCGACGTGCTGCGTTGGCCATTGAGGATGCGGCCAGTTTCTATATCGAGAATTCACCGGCAATTGCTGCGGCAAAACTTAACCAGAAAAATGCTGATGCGAGTAGCAGCTTTCCCGCTTTTGCTGGAAAATCTGATCTGTCGAGAGGGCTGTTCGTCGCAGCCGTTGTCGTTGTTTCGTTATTTTTGACGTGGTTGGGTCTGTTTCTGGCATTCCGTCGCCTGGATAAAGCGCAAGTGCTAGATTAACGCCTGGGTGTATTTAAGCCTGGGTCTAGAAGAACAGATTCATCATCAACAGGCTAACAATCAGGAACAGCATGGTCATGATGCCGCCTGCTCGCATGAAATCGGCGACCTGATAGCCACCCGGACCCATGATCAGTGCATTGACCTGATGGGTCGGTATCAAAAACGAATTGGACGTGGATATCGCCACTGTCAGAGCAAATACTGCGGGATCAGCACCGACTGCAATAGCAATATTGACGGCCAGTGGCACTAACAAAACGGTCGCACCAATGTTGGACATGACCAACGTAAAGAAGGTTGCCAGTAAGGCAATCACCACTTGCAAGACCCAGTTCGGTACATCTCCTACAAGGGCTAGTATCTCTTGGGCTATCCACGCAGCGGTACCCGTTTGATCCACCGCTATGCCGAGCGGTATAAGGCTCGCCAGCAGGAATACCGTCTGCCAGCTTACTGATTCATAAGCTTCATCAATGGTTAGCACACCCGACAGGATCATACCTACAGCACCGGTCAGCAGTGACACAGACAAGCTATCGGTTAGCAGGAACAAACCCAGCGCCAGACCGAAAAATATCAGTGCTTCACGTATCTTGTTGCTGCGAACGTCTTCGTATTTCACATCGGTTGCCAGTACAAAATCGCGGTTACGCGACAAGGCATTCAGATCTTTCCAGCTTGCATGCACCACCAATGTGTCGCCAGCATGCAGAACCTGATCGCGAAAGCCACGTTTGATGACTTCTTCGTAGCGAAAGATTTGCAGGATATTGGTGCCATAGGAGCGACGAGGTTTGATGTCACCGATGGTCTTGCCGATAAGACTTGAGCCAGGCGGTATTACAATTTCCGCGATACCTCCGTGCTGTGCGTTAAGAACATCGGCAAAGCGATCAGGTTCGCCTTTGACTTCCCATTTGTTCTCAGCACAAAAATTTTCGATCTGATCTTTATCACCCATCAAACCAAGACGCGTGTTAACCCAGATCATCTCTTCACGATCCGGCGGTACCTTGACCACATCGCCGCTATAGAGAGCAAGCATCATCGGTGTATTTGGATTCAACTCCTCGACCTGATGAATGCTTTGGCCAACCTGTGGGCTGTCGTCGGTCACACGCACTTCAAGCAGCTCACCGCTAATGCCGTAGACTTTTTCAAAGTACTCTGATGCGCGTGAGGTACGAGCGGTGTCAGTCGTTTTGACTCTCGGCAATACGAAGCGACCAGCCACCACAAAGTAGATGATGCCAGCGGCAACGAGCGCAATACCGATCGGCGTGACCGCGAATAAACCGAAGGTTTCCATTTGTTGATCGGCAGGCAGGGTCTTGTTTGATGACAGCAACAGATCATTCAGTAGAATCAATGGACTTGATCCGATCATTGTCGCTGTGCCGCCGAGGATTGCGCAGAAACCCATTGGCATCAGCAGGCGTGACATCGGGATGTCGGTGCGCGCAGAGATTCTTGAGACGACCGGTAGAAAGAGTGCAGCCGCACCGATGTTTTGCATAAAGCTTGAAATAAAAGCGACGGTGCCTGAGACCAGTGGAATAACGCGCGTTTCCGTCTTACCGCCTTTTTGCAAGATCAGTGCGGCAAGTTTTCCCATCAAGCCCGTCTTGTCCAGACCCGCGCCGATAATCATGACGGCGATAACCGAGATAACCGCGTTACTGGAGAAACCTGAGAAGAGATCTTCACGCGAGATCAGTGGTTCGATCCATGGCACCCACTGACTGACCATCGTACTGATACCGAGCAGCACCATGACGCAAATGGCCGCAACATCGACGCGAAGAATTTCAAATGCGAACAGAATGATCGTTACCGCGAGTAACGCCAGCACGACAATCATCTCCACACTCAAGGCGAGCTGATCAATCATTCTGGGCTTGCACTCATTCGACTTTCACGGGTGTAGATCAGATCGCTGACCTCGTGGCCGAGACGGGTTCCGCGACGTTCAAACCGAGTGATTGGTCGCCATTCAGGGCGAGGTGATGCTGCACCACGTCCTGCTTGATTGATAAAACGCTCATCAGCTTCGAGCCGTTCTAGCATCCATGTCGCGTACTCGGCCCAGTCAGTTGCACAATGCAGGATACCGTCGGGTTTAAGAGTGCGAGCGACTGCGTCTTGAAATTCCTGTTGCATGATCCGACGCTTATGGTGGCGTTTCTTATGCCAAGGGTCAGGAAAAAAGAGCAACACTCTTGCCAGTTGTGCATCGCCGAGCATGTCCTCGAGCACTTCAAGCGCATCATGCTGGATAAGGCGAACATTGGTCAGGTCGGCGGACTCGATGCCAAGTAAGGCATGGCCGATCCCAGGACTGTGCACCTCAACACCGAGGAAGTTCATATCGGGGCTGCTTTTGGCCATGGCGAGCAAAGCGTCACCGTTGCCGAAGCCTATTTCCAGACAGACTGGCGCATCGTTGCCAAAGACCTCAGCGAGATCGAGTAGGGAGGGTGTGTAGGGCAGGACAAATTTATCGGATAAGCGTTCGATAGCATCTGTCTGGGCGCGCGTCATGCGACCGTTGCGCACAACAAAACTCCGAATGGATCGGCCAGTGAGTCTGTTGCTGATGTCTGTCGTTTGCAATGTGGTCCTGCCAGAATATCCGGCAAGTATAGGCTGTACGGGCGGCTATGTCGCCGCTTTCGGATGAGTGATAACAAGCCTGAGCTGAAGCTTATCCAGTGAACAAGGCAATCAGCTTGGTCTTGGACTTAGCGTGAAAGACTCAAGCTAGTGCGAGATACGCTGCCAGCGATTGTGCGCTGGCCATAGAGCTTGGCTCCGCTTAGCGGCGGCGCCCACCTTTCTTGCCACCTTTTCGAGGCTCTTCGAATTGAACCTTAAGTGATTTTTCACCGACGATCTTGCCGTTCAGACCGGCAATGGCGGCACGCGCTTCGTGCCCTTCCATTTCAACGAAACCAAATCCCTTGCATTTGCCCGTGAAAACATCTGAGGCAAGCTTGATTGATCGTACCTTGCCGTATTCTGCGAACAAATCAGTGACGGTTTCTTCGGTCGACTCAAGTGGTAGACCTCCAATGAACATCTTTTTCACTTATCAACCTCGATATCAGTAATGTGCGGCGTAAGTCCACCCTGTCCAGACAGAAGACCGTTTAAATGGTTTCGTGATCTGGACTAAAACTTGAAAAACAGCGGATGCAACAAGAAACGAGTGAGCTTTTGGATAAGCTCGGCGCGGCCGGTACAAGCAAGTTACGCCTGTATTGCTGGCTGCGCTGAAAAACGCCTTAGCTGCTCTGCATTGTACTCCTTAGCGGTCACCTTTACTAGGCGGCAGCTGTGATCTGATCAACGCTTCCTTTTGCTTACGGGTTAAACGCTTTATTCGCCATTCCTCTCGCGAGGCAGTAGCGCGGTCTTCCATAGGGTCACGATAAACCAACTTCACCGGGCGTCTTCCGCGCGTGTAACTCGCGCCACTTGACAAATGGTTGTGCTCATTTAGCCGCCGCTCGATGTTCGTGGTTATTCCGGTGTACAGGCTGTGATCGCGACAACGTAGAATGTAGACATGCCATTGCTCGCTGTCACTGCCATCATTTGCTTTCCTGGTCGTCCTTTTCGGTGTCTGATCCGATGAGCCAGAAACCCCCACAGTCGCCTCAGAATGCGGATTTACAGCCGCTTGATGAGCCGCTTGACGCGCCAGTTGGCGAGCCCCTTGGCGAGGGTAATCATGCCGCTGCTTTCGGCGCGTTAGCACGGGTTTTCGGTCATGAAGCCTATACGTTGCTGCCACGGTTGCGGATCTGCGTTGTTGGATTAGGTGGGGTGGGTAGCTGGGCTGCCGAATCACTCGTTCGGACTGGTATCGGCCACCTGACGATGATAGATCATGACGATATTTCGGAGAGTAATATCAACCGTCAATTGCATGCCCGCCACGGCACTCTGGCCAAGTCAAAAGTCGATACCATGCGCGCCCGGCTTGCCGATATACACCCCACTTGTGACATTCAGGCAGAAGATGATTTCCTGGTTGAGAATAATCTTGAGCACTATCTGGATCGGGAATTCGATGTAGTCATCGATGCGATTGATAGCATTCGTTTCAAGGCGGCCATGATTGCCTTTTGTCGTCGGCGAAAAATCCGCATCATAACGACCGGGGGCGCTGGTGGCAGAACTGATCCCCTGGCAGTGGGTGTTGCTGATCTGTCGCGTACCTGGAACGACGCGCTGGCGGCCAAGGTTCGTTCGCGCTTGCGCAGCGACTACGGGTTTTCGAGTAACCCAAAACGCCGTTTTGGCGTCGAATGCGTCTATTCCCATGAGCAGCCGGTGTACCCAGCTGGCGACGGTCGAGTGACGCATTCGAAGCCTGGAGTGCCGGGGGTTCGACTCGACTGCGATCTGGGCTACGGTTCTGTCGCCTATGTAACCGGAACATTCGGACTGGTGGCGGCCTCGCGGGCGGTGAATCACGCATTGGCGCAACGTTTGCGATGAAAATGATCACGGTTCTATTGCATCCTGGCTGATACCCGTTCTGATGAAAAAATTGCTCATATTCGTCCTAGGCACAGCCGTTCTCAGTGCTTGCGGAAATAATGATGCGCCGCTGCAAATAACCGGCGGTGGTGGCGAATCGCCAGTACAGTCGACCAGCCCTGTATCTGATCAATTATTTTCCGATGACACGGATCTGATCAATACCGTGCCGAATATCATCAGGACTCGCACACTTGCCGATAGCGGCATCCGCATCGGTTATACCTCGGTCGATCAATTGACAGGCATTGATGTCAACTATATCGAACGGCAATGGCAACACATGCAAACCTGCACAGGTCAGATTGCTGTTGCTCCATTTATCGTGGTCACCGAAGGGGTGGTTGAGCCACTGACGCAAGACGATGATGTGATCTTCAATATTGATGGCATCCCGACCGCCAGCTCCTCAGCGGGGGTGGTACCGACTATTCAGGTTCGAGAAGCCGATTTCGATGGATCCTTGGGCAACATTGGTTTTAACCTGCGTTCCATTCTTGGACGCTACCTCTGGTTGTCAGCAAATCTTGCCGAGCGCGACTACCCGTTTACCTGTGCACGGACACCAGGCTGAATTTCCCTTATTCTGAACGCATCACATCTGGCTGAGCGTTCCGAACTTGAACTCAACACGATCGTCTATTGAGACGTCTGCAGAAACATCTTCACCTACTGCGGCGATGCTGCTCATTGGTAATGAGTTGCTAAGTGGGCGGACACAAGACAAGAACCTTACACATCTTGCAACCGCCTTGGCAGGTCGTGGTATTCGACTTTGTGAAGCACGCGTTATCGCTGACAATGAAGATGTCATCGTTGCAGCGGTCAATGAACTTCGCGCACGTTATACCTATGTCTTTACGACAGGTGGTATCGGGCCAACCCACGATGACATCACTGCAGATTGTATTGCCAAGGCGTTTGGCGTTGCTCTGCCGCATCATCCTGAGGCAAAGGAGATTTTACTCGCGTACTTCAAATCGCGTGATGTTGAGCCGAATGATGATCGCCTGCGCATGGCGAGGGTGCCTGAAGGTGGAAGCCTTATACGTAACGCTATATCGGCGGCTCCAGGCTTTCGTGTCGACAATGTCTTTGTGTTTGCTGGTGTTCCAAAGATCATGCAAGCCATGCTTGATGAAGTGTTACCACAACTGGCACAAGGGCAGCTGGTACACAATGTCACTGTCGTTTGTAATCTTGGCGAAGGCACGCTGGCTGCGCCACTGCGCGCCTTACAGGAGAATCATCCGAATGTGGATATAGGTAGTTATCCGGGTAAAGACTCGACAGGTTTTCGGGTTTCGCTGGTGGCTCGTGGGGTTGATACAGATGAGCTGGCCATTGTTGAAGCAGGGCTTATCAAGTTGATTGCCGATGTTGGAGGTAAACTTATTGAGTGAGACTGTTGTTCGATCAACAACACCTTGCTCACCCATCAAGTAGGCAGACAAGTTTGTCCAGTTTATCGCCAATATCTCCAGGGATCTTCAGGCTAGCGATATCATCAGCACGCGTCTTGCCGTGATTGACAATCGCTATAGGTTGGCCGTTTTTTTGTGCCGCTCGGCAAAAGCGAAAGCCTGAGAAAACCATCAATGATGAGCCAACAACCAAAAGAGCGTCGGCTCTGGCAAGATCATCCAAAGCGGTTTCAACGATACTCTTGTCGACGTTTTCTCCAAAGAAAACAACATCTGGTTTTAACAGACCATTACAAGCTTGGCAGTTTGGCACCGATACACTGTCAACCTGTTCAAGTTCCAGATCGGCATCGCCATCAGGTGCATAGCCTGCGGATAGATTACTGATCCATGGATTGGCGTCAAGTAGTCGGACCTGAAAATCGTCGCGTGATTCTGATGCCGTGCAGTCAAGACAGCTAACGGTACTCAATACGCCGTGTAAATCAACAACACCGGTATGTCCTGATCGTTGATGCAATTCGTCAACGTTTTGCGTGACCAGTGTTTGCGCATGTCCAAGCGACTGCAATTTAGTGAGTGCGTAGTGGGCGGCAGTTGGTTTGGCAGAATTGAAGCCAGGCCAACCGACCGCACTTCTTGCCCAATAACGTTTGCGTGCCTGGGTGTCATTGATAAATGTTTGGCCAGTAATTGGCTGCGGGCGTTTCCATTGGCCCTGTGCATCTCTATAGTCGCCAAGTCCGGCAGCAGTGCTACAACCGGCACCTGTCAATACAAAGAGCTTTGCGTGTGCTTGTATAAACTGATGCAGCCCGTCAACTGATGTGTCTTTCTGCGTAGTGACCATTTTTAAAGATGCTTAGTCAATTCTCAGCGCGATCAATCAATTCTTCGGGTGTGTCAAACACCCCGTCTACATCGAAAGGAATGCGTTGCGGCCAGTTGCTGAGCTTGACGAAACCTGCAACTGTATATTCGGTTTCCGTCTTGCCTTTCGATACACCTGCAAGGTAGTCAAAGACAAATTTGAACAGACGGCTACTCGATACACTGACATCCAGTAAGGCATCGCCATTGGCTGGTATGGTGACGGCTTGGTCGGAGCTTCCATTGGCAAGTTCAACACCCTCAACGTTGACATTAAAGGTAAGTGCTTGTAACGGCAGCTGGAAGTTGTTGGGGTTGTCCACCTTGAGCCGAAGATGCACTTCCTGTTTGCGTAAACTGAGCTTGCCGAGACGGAAACGGTCGACACTGACCTCAGGCGGTATTGGATCGCTGAGCGGCAAACTGCTGCAGGCGCTCAATATAAGACACAAGCTAAGCAATAAGCACGCTGTTGTTGTCAGCACCTTGGTCATTAATTACTACCATCGCCATGAACGGCTTGCAGTATAGCGATTGCCGCTGGGCCTGCCGTTTCTGTGCGTAAGGTTCTAGGTCCCATTCGCACAGCTGTTGCACCAGCTTTTATCATGGCTTCCACCTCGTCAGTGTCAAAACCGCTTTCAGGCCCAATGGCGATTGATAGTTGCTGTACGTCAACAAGTGTACTGAATGTTTTATCCGCAGCCGGATGCAAGACAAGCGACGGTGCTGAGGCAAGGCCTGTTTCTTTGTCTTCAATCCAATCGGATAATGGCAGGGCGGGGTGAAGTTTTGGTACCAAAGCTCGGCCACTCTGCTCAGCAGCACTGATCATGATCTTGTGCCAATGTGAATGCTTGCGAGTAGCGCGTTTCTCATCCCCGGGTTTTTGCGCATGACGACTGTAGATGGGAACGATTTCCTTGACTCCGAGTTCAACGGCCTGACGTATTGTCTGGTCCATGCGTTCACTGCGTGACACTGCTTGAACCAGCGTTATTGTCAATGGAGATTCAGCGTTGTTAGGTGATTGGGATGCTACGGTGATGGTCGCTATCTTGGATGCACCCGCAGCACTCTTGTTAAGCACTGCTGCATAATTGAACCCGTCGCCGTTGAATAGTTCAAGTTGATCACCAGGGTTTGCACGCAAGACGCTTAACAGATGATGACTCGCTGTTTTGTCCAGTTGTAATTCAGCCCCAACAGTGATGTCGGCAGCATGGTGAAAGCGAAACTTTCGGGCTTTGCGGGCCATGATGTGTTTTACCGACGTTTCAGCGCAAGCAAGCCCGTGCGTGCGGCGTTATTGACTTTGTCGGCAGCTGTTTGCTTGCTACTGTGCTCAAGCTTCTCTAAGCAATGTGCGAATTCTTTTTTAGCTTGTTCGTCGTCAAGTTCCAGTCCATCCGGTAGATAACTACGACTAGCCAAGCGTGTCAGGTAGGCGTGATGCTGTGTTTCACGAAAACGTTCAAGCAAACGTGCCGTCGTGATAGTTGGGTCCGCTTCGCAGTAAGCAATCAATCGTTCGAGAATGTCGGCACCCGGTATTTTTGTGTCGAATTCGAGTTCATCGACTGGCAGCTCAGCAACGAGGCTTGGATACTGAAGACACAAGAGCACGGTACGGCTCATTGGTGTCAACGTATTCGATTGAGACTGACTACTGCGTTTAGCCTGTTTTGTTGGGGCAGCAGCTGAACCACTTCCCATTGACACACCAATAAGGGCTTCGAGCCGACGCAGTGCTAATTGTTTGTACACGCCGCGTGGGATGGTGTTGACCATTGGTTTTGCTTTGTCTGCCAACTGTGCCTTACCGCCAATGCTGCGCATGTCGATATCGCTTGATAGATGATCGTAGAGATAGTCGATAATCGGGATGCGTTTCGTGAGTAGATCATTGAACGCTGCAGTGCCACCTGATTTGACGATCGAATCTGGATCTTCACCATCGGGCAGGAACAGAAAGTGAGCATCGCGTCCGTCTTGCAGGCAGGGCAGAGTTGCTGTCAATGCACGCCAGGCAGCAGAGCGCCCAGCCTTATCACCGTCAAAGCAGAAGACAATATTCGGCACTGTGCGAAACAGCATTTCACTGTGTTGCTGGTTAGCGGCGGTCCCTAAGGTTGCCACGGCATTGCGTATCCCGTGTTGAGCCAGCGCAACTACATCCATATAGCCTTCCACCACTATGACATGGCCGGAATCTTGTGCACTGCGCCGCGCCTCATATAAACCATAGAGTTCGCTGCCCTTGTGAAAGAGTGGCGTCTCGGGTGAGTTCAGGTATTTCGGTTCATCGTTACCGAGTACCCGCCCACCAAATCCGATGACTCTGCCGCGACGATCGCGAATTGGAAACATGATGCGATCACGAAAGCGTTGATAAGGTCGCTTACCCTTGTCACCTTGAATCAGCATGCCTGTTTTCAATAGTGCGGTTTCTTCATTGGGTAACGCTTTTTGCAAGGCATCCCAACCATCCGGAACATAACCAATGGCAAACTCACGGGCAATCTCTCCGGATAAGCCACGTGCCTTCAGGTAGTCGATCGCTTTAGATGACTTTCTGAGTTCAGCCTGATAGAACGATGCAACTGATTCCATCACGGTGTATAGCGGTTTACTGTTATCGCGTTGCTGTGCTGCTTTCTCGTCACGCGGTACTTCCATACCCACCATCTCACTAAGCGTTTCGATGGCATCGACAAAGTGCATATTGTCGTACTCCATCAAGAAACTGATGGCATTACCGTTCGCACTGCAACCAAAGCAGTGATAAAACTGTTTGGTTTGACTGACTGTGAACGATGGCGTCTTTTCGTTATGGAATGGGCAGCAGGCTGAATAATTTGCGCCGCTTTTTTTCAGTGTAACGCGTTGATCAATGACCTCGACAATATCGACACGGGCAAGTAGCTCATCAATGAAATGCTGGGGAATTTGCCCGGCCATTGAGTATCAGTACTGCCTATTAAAACAAGTCTCGCCGTCGCTCGCATCCCTGCCGCACTGGATAGTGCCACAGGGTTTGCGCGAGCAGGGCGAGTGGTTGTTCATCAGGCAGCGCGCCCCAGAGTCGATAAGAGTTCACCGAGTTCTGCAGCTTTTGGCTTAACCATCCAGAAGCGTGAGGCCAAGCTGTAGTATTCGTCCATCATCTGATGCCCGAGTGAGCTGCCAGTCTCTGCAACGTGATCCTCGATCAGCATTTGCAAGTAATTGCGATACCGCTCCATGGATTCCGCATGCAGCCTGTGTATGTCAATCAGTTCGTGGTTATAGCGATCAACAAACACATTGTGTTGGTCAAAGACAAACGCGAGTCCGCCTGTCATGCCTGCACCGAAGTTCACACCAGTCTCACCCAGGACAACCACGCAGCCACCGGTCATGTATTCGCAACCGTGATCACCGATGCCTTCGACAACTGCAACCGCACCACTGTTTCTAACAGCGAAGCGTTCGCCACCTAGGCCTGCAGCATAAAAGCTGCCACCAGTTGCGCCGTACAAACAGGTATTGCCAACAATGGTTGAGTCACGTCCAGTGTAGCGAGCATCGACAGGTGGGCGTATCACGATCTTGCCACCTGCCATACCTTTACCAACATAGTCATTGGCATCGCCATCGAGGTGCAAGTTAAGCCCACCTGCGTTCCATACGCCAAACGACTGACCGGCGGTACCGGTGCAGTAGATATTGATCGGGTTATTACTCATGCCGTCGTTGCCATGCACTTTTGCAATAGCGCCGGACAGACGCGCACCAATGGATCGGTTGACGTTCTTGATGTTGTAGTGAAAATCACCACCAGCTGATTTAATGATGGCCGACTTGCAGTCACTTAGCATCTGTTCGGCCAGTAAACCTTTATCGTGCGGATCATTACGCTCGACTTTACAAAAACGCGGCGCATCATCAGGTACATCGCCAGTTGCCAGAAGCGGTGATAGATCAAGACGCGACTGCCGTTCGGTTTGACCCGCAACAGGTGTCAGGTATTCCGATCGACCAATGATGTCCTCAAGGCTACGCACACCAAGGTTCGCCAGATGTTGTCTGACATCTTCTGCAACGAAGCGCATGTAGTTCATGACTTTTTCAACGTTGCCATTGAAGTGCTTCATGCGCAGTACTTTGTGCTGAGTTGCAACACCGGTTGCACAGTTATTCAAATGACAGATGCGCAGGTATTTGCAACCCATGGCAATCATGGGACCTGTACCGAAACCAAAACTCTCAGCACCCATAATCGCGGCCTTGATAACATCGAGTCCGGTTTTCAAGCCACCATCGGTTTGCACTCGTACCTTGGCTCGTAGTCCATTCGCGCGTAGTACTTGATGGGTTTCGGACATGCCAAGTTCCCATGGCGAGCCAGCATACTTGACGCTGGTTAGTGGGGACGCACCGGTGCCACCGTCATAGCCAGAGATCGTAATGAGATCAGCATAGGCTTTGGCAACGCCTGCGGCGATAGTGCCAACACCTGCTTCAGCGACGAGCTTTACTGATACCAGCGCTTCCGGGTTAACTTGTTTCAAGTCATAGATCAGTTGTGCGAGATCTTCGATCGAATAAATATCATGATGCGGTGGCGGTGAGATCAGTGCGACACCCGGGTTGCTATGACGCAAACGAGCAATCATCTCATTCACTTTATGACCTGGCAGTTGTCCGCCTTCACCAGGTTTCGCACCTTGGGCGATTTTTATCTGCAGTACTTCAGCATTGACCAGGTAGTGTGGTGTGACGCCAAAGCGTCCGGATGCGATCTGTTTGATCTTGGACATCTTGTCGGTGCCGTACCGTGCTTTATCCTCGCCACCTTCGCCAGAGTTTGATCGACCGCCAAGACGGTTCATGGCTTCGGCCAGTGTTTCGTGAGCTTCAGGTGATAAGGCACCAAGTGACATGCCAGCTGAATCAAAACGTTTGACGATCGATTCAACCGATTCAACTTCATCGATGGGTATCGCATCACCTTTGGGTTTTAGATCAAGGAGATCGCGCAGCATTGCCGGGCGTCTGCCATCGACCGTCTTGGCATAGATGGCGTAGTCTTCGTATTCGCCACTGGTGACAGCAGCTTGCAGTTGTTGCACGACATCGGGGTTGTAGGCGTGATACTCGCCGCCGTGGATATATTTAAGTAGTCCACCCTGACTGGTTTCAACTTGTGGGTCAAAAGCAGCCTTTGCCAGGATTTTTAAATCGGTTTCCAGATCCGGAAAATCGATACCTTCGATACGGCTGGTGGTACCGATAAAACAGCGGTCCACCACATTTTGATGCAAACCAACAATTTCATACAGCTGCGCTGCACGATAACTTGAGATGGTCGAGATACCCATCTTCGACAGAATTTTCATCAGGCCCTTGTTGATGCCTTTGCGATAGTTCTGTTCGAGTTGCGGAATATCCTCATTGCTGATTTCGCCACTGCGTACCATCGCTTGAATGGATTCGTAAGCGAGGTAGGGGTAGACACAGGTTGCACCATAACCAACCAGAACTGCTACCTGATGTGAGTCTCTGGAGGTGCCGGTTTCGATCAGCAGGTTGGCATCTGTTCTGCAGCCAGCAGCGATCAAACCATGATGGACAGCGCCAGTAACGAGCAGCGCATGTGCAGGCAGAAGACCGGTTGCGATATCACGATCAGACAGAACCACAACGACTTTATGGTCATCGCGAACCGCTGTAATTGCTTCGTTCTTGATGCGTTCAATCGCTTGATCGAGAGATTCTGTTGCTGGATCGTACTGCAGGCTCAAGCGAATATTGGCGTAGCCAGGCTCGTCATCCATTGCCAATAGCGTGTCGAACTTTTCACGTGACAGCACCGGTGAGCGCACCAGCAATCGATTCGCATGATGATGCGTTTCTCTAAATAGATTCTTCTCACGTCCAAGACATGTTTCAAGTGACATGACGATCGTTTCGCGCAAAGGATCGATAGGTGGATTGGTCACTTGTGCAAACTGTTGGCGGAAGTTGTCGTAGAGGGGTCGTACATGTTCTGACATAACAGGAAAGGGCGTATCGTCGCCCATTGATCCAACTGCCTCTTGTGCAGCTTCTGCAAGTACGCGAATAACCTGATCACGTTCTTCAAAGGTTACGTTGAAGAGTTTTTCATAGATAGCCAGCTGTTCATCATTCATCGCTGGAGCGGTTTGCGGAAGATCACGCAGTCGCGAGCGCAAGTGGCGAGCGTTTTTCTGTAACCACTTGGCATACGGTTGGCGTTGCTTGAGAACATCGCTGATGTCCTGTGGCGTCAGCAAGCGCCCGGATTGCGTATCAACGGCGAGCATTTCACCTGGCTTAAGGCGACCTTTGACGGTGATTTCACTGGGTGCGTAGTCGTAAACACCGACTTCGGACGCGAGCGTGATGTGCCGATCCTTGCTGATAACGTATCGCGCAGGGCGCAGACCATTGCGGTCAAGTACACAGCTTGCATAGCGACCATCTGACAATACAACCCCAGCCGGTCCGTCCCACGGTTCCATGTGCATAGAGTTGTATTCAAGAAATGCGCGAAGGTCTGAGTCGAGTTCCCATGTGTTCTGCCAGGCTGGTGGCATTAACATGCGCATGGCGCGAAAGACATCGATCCCGCCTGACATCAACACCTCAAGCATATTGTCGAGTGCCATGGAATCTGAACCGGTCTGATTAACCAGCGGTACGAGTTCGTTCAATTCGGGTAAGACGTCCGAGCGTAGTTTGCTTGCACGTGCATTCGCCCAGTTTCGGTTGCCGGCAATGGTATTGATCTCGCCATTGTGGGCAAGGTAGCGAAACGGTTGTGCAAGTCGCCACTGTGGCAGCGTATTGGTTGAAAATCGCTGATGAAAAACGGCAATGGATGATTCGAGTAGATCATCTTCAAGGTCTTTGTAAAAACTTGCCAGGTACTCAGGCATGACCAGACCCTTGTAGAGAATGACATCACTCGACAATGAGCAGACGTAAAATTCATCGTCTTTATCAGTCAAGGCGATTTCGGCGCGACGTCTGGCTACAAACAGATGACGATTGAATTCCGCTGTGTCCATTTCTTCAGTGGCGCTGACGAAGAGTTGTTCGATACGCGGAGCGCTGCGTTTAGCTTCTTCACCACAGGCAGAAGCATCTACTGGTACTTCTCTCCAGCCGTTGAAATTAAGGCCACGTGCTTGCAGTTGATCTTCAAGTTCTTTGCGAGCTATTTGTGCAGTTGCTTCATCCCTGTCAAGAAAGACCAGGCCGGTAGCAAATTCACCCGATAAAGAGATGCCGGCTTCGGCAGCTGCACTACGCAAAAACGCTTCAGGTTTACGCAGTAACAAGCCACAGCCATCACCCGTTTTACCATCAGCACCGATTGCGCCTCGATGCGTCATGCGCCCGAGTGCCGTGATGGCCGTTTCGACCAACCAGTGGCTCGCGCGGCCATCCATCTGCGCGATCAGGCCGAAGCCACAGTTGTCGTGTTCGAAGTTAGGTTGATACAGGCCGTGCTCGGCTAGCTTGTCTAGATAGTTCATAGGTAACAGCGGTATTCCGTGGGTTGCACCACCTCGCTGGACTGAGGCGGACCCACCATTATACCGAGTCCGGAACTGACCCGAAACAGGGCCCTGAGACGCGCTAGTTTTGCTCTTTCAAGGCCTGTTGAATGCGGCCTACAGCGCGAATCCAGGGCTGATTCGTCAGGGCTGCCGGGGGCAGGCGTTCGATTGCGACCCGGGCCGCGTCGATGCTGGGGTACAAACCGTGAACCAGTGCAAACCAGGTGGTTCCGTCACGATCGAAGGAGAAGATCGAGTTCGGCCCGTCCAGGGGGTTTTTGGTCAGGAAGCTCTCCACGACTTCGCGATCAGTCGAGGCGCTCATTTGCACGGTATAGAGTTTGGAGTCTTGGGTCAGAACCCAGTTTGGCGATTCGAGAGCAATTGGGTTTGTTGCAGCGGAGTCACTGTCATCAGAAGCTGTTTCAGCAATCGCATCAGTGTCATCGTTGTCACTTGCGTCACCGGCCGCGTTGCCGCCACTGCTGCTTTCCTGATCATTGTTGTTATCAGTAGCCGCGGAATCATCATTTTCAGTTGCTGTGTTCTCGTCGGTATCAGTTGCACCAGCCGTTGATTGATCGCTGTTTTCGGTAGCATCACTGGCGTTGTTCTGTGCAGCACTGTTGCTTTCTGCCGCTGCGTCGTTATCGGCAGAACCTGAGGCGGTGCCATCGTTATCGCTACCAGCATTGTTGGTGCTTGTATTGTTGTCGTCGCTGGCTTGGTTCTCTGAGGACGTTGCTGAATTAGTGGCTTCGTTGTCTCCAGAAGCGTCACTGTCGTCGCTTGCAAGCGAGGCGTCGTTGCCGGCTGTGGTGTCCGACGACTGCTCGCCACCTTCATTGACGAGACTGAGGTTGTTGGAATTAGCCTCTATCTTGCGCTCTTCAACAACACTGTAGCGATTGTCTTCCACTTCATTGCTCGGGCTTCTGAACAGCACCAGTCCGCCTATTATCAAGACAGCTGCCAAGGCACCTAATATCAGTTTCCCGCCTTTGGTCGAAGTAAAGCTCGAGGATTCAGCCAGCAGCTCAGGCGGAATGGACTCTTCATACTCGCCGTAGCGTTCATTTAGTGTATTGGCCGCAGCGATATGCAAGCCTTTCGGCAAGCCATCACTCTGTTCAACCACTGTCGCGAATTCGCGATCGCTGAATGGGAATTCTTCGAAGTAGCCCGCCTGATTCAAACGAAAATCGAGATACGCGTTGGCTCGATCGCTGTCCAGTTGATCAATTGTCAGACTGGAGTAGGGTAAGTCGGCGCCTTCTGGCAAGAGATCCGGGATGTGATCTTCAAATGCGCTCGGGGCCGCCAGGGCGATACGCATCAGTGTCTCGTCCCGGCTGTTGATGTAAAGCATGCTCGACAGCAAGCGGGTGAGTTCGGGTTCACTGACCTGATGGGCATCATCGAGCACGATCGCACTTAGCGTGTTGCCGGCGACCATCGATTGCAGGCAGGGGATCAGCTGATCGAGCAGGGATTTGAGATCGGATTCTGGTTTTTGCTTGAAGGCCTCGAGCATGCCAGCGAACAGGTTCATGGTGCTGAAACGCTGGCTTCCCGTGACGGAGAAGCACTGGATGCGCATGCCACTGTTGGCGCCCAATTGGCTGAGTAGTGTCGATTTGCCAGCCCCTTCTTCGCCGAGAATCAGCAACAGGTCGTCGCCGTTGATCAGGGCTTGTTTGATGTCACTGAGCTGTTCCGCTGTGGTGTCGTCGCTGAAGGCGTCACCATCGGCCGCTGTTGCAGTAAACGGCTGTTGACGTAACTGCAGGGCAGACAATGTTGCGTCTGACAGCAATCCTCCATGGTCAACATCCAAGGCATCAAAAGATGACATCGGGGCTCAATAGGCAACGAGTGAGTAGCGAATATTACTATATCCGCCCCGTGGATAGCGCGTAATCAGGTCGATGCTGATCAAGCAGCAGAAAAATGCGCAAGCGTGGCGCGCAGAGCCGCCTCATCGTAGTCTGCGGTGACTCGAGATTGTCCGATTGCGTCGACGACAATAAATCGGAGCTGGCCCTCTGATACTTTTTTATCCCTTGACATGTATTCGAGGAAACGGGTCGGTGAAATATCCTGTGGTGGCGCGACCGGCAGGCCGGCGCGTTGCAATAGCGCTACTCCGCGTCGACCGGTGGCGGCATCGATCAACCCCAAGCGTTCTGAAAAGTCGAGCGCCATGGCGATGCCGGCACTGACCGCTTCGCCATGGAGCCATTCGCCATACCCCAAAGACCCTTCAATTGCATGACCAAAGGTGTGGCCAAGATTTAATAGAGCGCGAATACCGTGTTCCTTCTCATCCTGCTCAACAACCCGCGCCTTGATTTCGCAGGAGCGACGAACGGCTTCCGCGGTGGCCTTGATATCGCGTGCCAGCAGGGCATCAATATTTTGTTCGAGCCAAGTGAAAAAGTCTGCGTCGATAATAAAGCCGTATTTAATGACTTCTGCAAGACCTGCTTTGAGTTCTCGGTCATTAAGTGTTGCCAGAGTATCCATGTCGGCGATAACGGCAATGGGTTGATGGAAGGCACCAATCATGTTCTTGCCGAGCGCGTGATTGACCGCCGTCTTGCCACCAACTGACGAGTCAACCTGAGCTAGCAGGGTGGTTGGCACTTGAATGAAGTCGACACCGCGTTGATAACTTGCCGCGGCGAATCCAGCCATATCGCCAATAACGCCGCCGCCAAGTGCTATCAGTGTTGCGCCACGATCAAAGCCTTCATCAAGTAATGCAGCATAGATGGT
Organism: uncultured Granulosicoccaceae bacterium; assembly: GCA_964594905.1. GTDB lineage: Bacteria > Pseudomonadota > Gammaproteobacteria > Granulosicoccales > Granulosicoccaceae > Granulosicoccus. The sequence continues at coordinate 18,060 of CAZQOI010000009.1, read as the reverse complement.
ATCGAGCGTTGTCAAAGACTTGAACGATTCGCCGTCGGGCAGGATGACACTTGATGAAGGTGTATTGCCAAGCGCTGCAAGTGTTTTCTCAAGGTACAGGGGTGCAATGGTCTCGTTAGTGACAACCATTGCCTTGTGTTGAACATACTGGTTCAACAAACCTTGTTGCCCTAGCAGGCCACTACCGATGTGGATCGGGTAACTGCGTTGACCGAGATCAATATTAAGAGTGTGCATGTTGGGCGCTTACACTGAGCTAGACGCTGACGACGTCATTGCTCTTGAGATGTTTGATGATGCGAGTCACTACATGATACATGCGTCGCGAATCGGTCGACACTTCGATATCTGCAACGCTTTTGTAAAGTGGTGCTCGCTCATCCATGAGTTTACGGAGAATGGCTTTTGGATCGTCGGCTTTAAGCAGTGGACGTTTTGTGTCTGAGCCAACTCGACGCATCTGTTCGTCCAGATCCACCGACAGCAAGATGACATAGCCGCGACTTTTCAGGTGATCGCGGTTGGATTCGCGCAAGACTGATCCACCACCGGTGGCCAGCACGAGTTTTTGTTGCGAGGAAAGCTCATCAATAATGCGCTCTTCGCGATCACGAAAGCCGATTTCACCTTCGTAGTCGAATATTGTTGGGATATCCACGCCACAGCGAGATTCGATTTCACGATCGCTGTCGAGAAAGTCGTAGCCAATCTTCTTGGCCAGTGCCCGGCCGACGGTGCTTTTTCCAGAGCCCATCGGACCGATCAGGAAGATGTTGCTCATCTAGGTTCGGTGAATCGATCTGTGTCTTTGATTGTCAATGATACCGAAGCGGGCGGCGGGTGCAAAACCTTGTTGCAGGGGTAGGGTGACGAGGTAGGAAAATCAGGCCAAAAAAAAAGCCCGCCAGTTGACTGGCGGGCTTCGTATCGGTCTAGCCGAAACTAATGATTTGATCAGTAGCTCAAGGAAACGTTTTCCTTGATGATCTTCGGTGTAACGAAGACCAGTAGCTCTGACTTGTCATCAGTACCTGTATTACGTTGGAACAGTTTGCCGATCACAGGCAGGTGACCAAAGAATGGTACCAGTGTGACACTCTTGATTAGAGTCTGTTCGTAGACACCACCAAGTACAACCGTTTCGCCATTGTCAACCAGAACCTGAGTGCTGACTTCACGTGTATCAATACTTGGTACACCGCTGAAGATCTGACCAACAGTATCTTTGTTCACTTGCAGATCCATAACGATGCGATCGTCAGGTGTGATCTGTGGTGTAACCGTCAGACCAAGTACAGCCTTTCGATAAGATACTGATGTAGCACCACTTGAAGAGGCTTCAAGGTAAGGTACTTCAACACCTTGTTCAATATAAGCTTCGTGCTGGTTCGCAGTGATAACACGTGGGCTTGAGATAACTTCGCCATTACCTTCAGCTTGCATCGCTGAGAGTTCCAGTTCAAGCAATGTGCCGAACGGGAGTTTAGCGAGAGCGATACCGAGGGTACCAGCGTTACCTGCGGCAGCCAGGTTTACATTGAATCGGCCTGCATCAACAGTATTGCCGTTCAACAGATCCTGTACACCTTGTGCGTTACCAGAGAATGCGAAACCGTCACCGACACCGCCACCTGGGTTTACAGTGTTGCGGTTAAGACCCCAACGAACACCGATGTCTTTGTTGAAGTTATCTGATGCGATAACAATGCGTGACTCAATCAGTACCTGACGAATGGGTACATCAAGGCGATGAACCAATGCGCGGATATCAGTCAGCATGTCAACTGTATCGTTGATCAAAAGTGTGTTTGTACGATCATCAACCGATACACTTCCGCGTTCTGACAGCATGCCGCCTTCAGCGCTTTGCAGGAGGGCAGCTAGTTCAGATGCCTTTGCATAGTTCGCCTGGAAGTACTCAGTACGAAGTGGTGCAAGTTCAGTCTTCTGCTTCATGCCTTCGAGCTCAATACGCTCGCGGTTGGCAATCTCTTCAGCTGGCGCGATCATGATGACGTTACCTGCTTGACGCTTGCCGAGGGCCTTCGTCTGCAGAATGATGTCAAGTGCCTGGTCCCAAGGAACATTCTTCAGTCGCAGAGTCAGCTTGCCCTGTACTGAATCACTGACCACGATGTTAAGGTCTGTGAAGTCAGCGAGTAGCTGCAATACTGAACGTACTTCGATGTCCTGGAAGTTCAGTGAAAGTTTCTCACCGATGTAACCAAATTTCTTTTTGCGGTTCTCTTCGATTTCTTCTTTGCTCATTGGCTTGAGTTCGACAGTGAACATATTGTCCGACTGATAAGCCAATTGCTCAAATTCCTGTGTAGCAGGCTGGATGATTACCTTAGTGCCACGCTTGTTCGAGATTGCATCGATGAATTGAACCGGTGTGCCGAAATCCATGACGTCAAGACGACGCTGCAATTTCGCAGCAAGTTGTGTATCAGGGAAGTCAATAATGACTCGTCCACCTTCCTGACGCATATCGGTAACAACACTTGCGGAGGAGAGGTCAAACAGGACACGACCTTCGCCCATTGGGCCGCGACGAAAATCGAGACCGTCAATAGAGTTGACGCGTTCGGTGACCGGACCAGAGCTGTTGTCAGATTCACTATCGGAAACCAGTATCGATTCAGCAGCGGGTGTTGAACCGTCTGCATCGCTATCTAAGGTAACCAGAAGTTGGTTGCCTTTGATAGAAGTCTGGTAAGGCGACATGGTTGTCAGGTTGATGACAACTCGTGTGCGTCCACCGGCTTCGACAGTTGTGACGTTTTGCAGCATCCCGGATGCGATACGCAGGTTGCGCTCATCAAGGTTGTTACTTGTGTCGGCAAGATCCAGTGCAATTCGCGCTGGGTTGTCGATAGTAAATGCCTTAGGTTGCGAAGCAGGGCCTGACAAAGTCAGAGCCAGTTGCTGCTTGTTACCAGGCAAGTTAACGTGGCTGATGTCAATCAGGGCATTGGACGCTGCCTGTAGTTGCTGAGTCGCTAAAGCGGCACCAGCTAACAGAGCGAGACTCATCACACGAATGATGTTGCGTGAAGTGATCCGGCTGAGTCGGAGCGTGTTTTCGCGGGCTTGCATTTTAATGTATCTCCGTATTAATCTAGTCTTCGGCCATCGCGAGTTGTGCATCGCGATTGACCCAGCCACTGAGACCGTCGGGTACTAACTCGACGATATCAATCTTGCTTTCAGAAACAACCACGATCTTGCCGTGATTCTGTCCGGCGTAATTACCAGGCTGAACTCGGTGGATCGTGCCATCAGGATCACGTACTAAACCCCAGGTCTGCGACTGCTGTTGCAATAAGCCGACCATTTTCAACGCATCCACTGGATAACTTTCCAATGGCTCTCTTCGGCGAGCTGCTTCTGGTCGTGGACCTGAGTAAGCTTCCTCTTCGATACTCGCGACAGGTGATGCACTCAGATCAGTTTGCGGTCTGAACGGATCACGTATATCGCTAGCGTCATACGTAAATGTCTGGTAAGGAGGGAATTCCGGTAACGGATCTACCTTGCCGTGGTGTTTTTGCTTCGTCTCACTGATGAAGCGCTCGAGATCGGACATGTCTCCGCCACATGCTGTCAGCATTGACAAGCATCCGAGCAGTGGTATGAGTTTCAACCGGTACATGGCTTATTCATCCTCCTCGAGATAACGATAAGTTGTGGCCATCAAATCCATTTTGAGTTTGCTGGCGAGATTGTTTTCGGCGTTCTGTCCATCAATCTGTTTGATGTCGATGTTGCTCAGCGTCACGATACGAGGCAAAGCCGCGAGACCACTGATGAACTGACCAAACTGATGGTATTGACCGGTGACGCTGATGCGAATCGGATACTCTGCGTAAAACTCACGCGGAATTTCCGTCTCCGGTTTGAAGTATTTGACTTCAAGGCCACTGGCGACACTTGTCTGTGACAAGTCAACCAACAGGCTTTCGATGTCTGTCTTGTTTGGCAGTTGACGAAGCATGACGTTAAACGTCTTCTTCATTTCTTCAAGCTGCTCTACATAAGCTGTACGGTTGGCAGCTTTAGCTTGTTCGTGGTCGAACTTTGCTCGTAGCTCAATCTCTTTGGCTTCAACCACTTTTAATTCATCGAACTGCGGACGAACCATAAAGTGTGCTATCGCACCTAGAACGGCCGCACATCCCAAGATGACGCAAAAGCCGCGTAAGGCAACAGGTGCAGTACCGATGCGTTTGAAATCCTCGCCATCGATTTTCTGCAGCTCTGCAATTGTGTCACTAAACGCCATCGTCAGTTTCCTCCGCTTCGGCCTTCGGACGGTCCTGGATGACGCTCAACTTGAAGTTGGAAATGACATCGTCCTGGTTTGATTTGATGACGTCCAGACGCGGGCTCTTGAAGTACTCGCTGCGATCCATTCGACGCATCAGGGCAGACACTCGAGCGTTTGACTCGGCGCGTCCTTCCATAACTAGTTGGGTTGTTCCTTCCTGCTTCATCGCTGTCAGGAATATGCCGTCTGGCAGACGCTTGGCAATTTCATCAAAGGTGTGCACGATCTGCGGACGCTGACCCTGCAACTGTTGGATGATCTCCATACGTGCCAGAAGGTTGTTCTTGGTTTCTTCAAGCTCGCGAATTTCTTTGAGCTCCTCTTGAAGTTGGGCAATTTCAGAATTCAATCGACCATTTCGGTCTTCCTGAAAATTGACCTTATCTTCAGCGTATTTGAAACCAGCGAAGCCTATGCCTGCAGCGATGGCCATGCATATGCCGAAGACGATACCAAACTCGGTATTCTTCTCGCGGCGATATGTCTCGCGCCACGGTAAGAGGTTAATATTTGTCATTGTGCTGCTCCTCGCATGGCAAGGCCGCATGCGATCATCATCGCTGGCCCGTCATCCTTGAGACGTTGCGCCGGGATATCTGAACCCACGCTCATCTCACCAAAAGGATCGGCAAGTACCGTTGGTGTACCGATACGTTGCTCAATTAGTTCGTCGACACCTTCGATACCGGAACTACCACCGGCGAGTACGATGTGATCAACGTAGTCGTTCTTGTCTGCAGAGAAAAAGAACTGCAAGAAACGATTCGCTTGCTGAACAATCAGGTCACGAAAAGGTGCAAGCACTTCTGGCTCATAGTTGTCAGGAAGACCCCCGACACGCTTAACACGACCCGCGTCTTCGTAAGACAATCCGTAGCGACGCATGATTTCTTCCGTCAGCTGTTTGCCACCGAAAGGTTGTTCGCGGGTATAGATAAGAGACTGGTCGCGCAACACACAAAGGCTTGTCATGCTGGCGCCAACATCGAGAACAGCAATCGTTTGATCCATGCCCTCGTTGGGTATCTGATGTTTGATCAGCTGGAAGGCGCCTTCCATTGTGTAAGGCTCGACGTCAACGATCTTGACATCCAGCCCACCGATTTCGGCGGCTGCTGTTCGATCTTCAACGTTCTCACTACGTGAGGCGGCAAGTAATACGTCAACCATGCCGTTGGCCTCTTCAGAGGGGCCCATAACGTCAAAGTCGAGATTAACTTCTTCAAGTGCGTAAGGGATGTACTGGTCAGCTTCAAGCTGAATCTGTGCATCCATTTCGTGGTCTTTCAGATCATCGGGCATCTGAATAACCTTGGTGATAACCATCGCGCTCGGTACCGCGACCGCGCAGGCCTTGGTTCGAGTGCCAGAACGCTTGACAGCGCGTCGGATGGCATCGCCAACCGCCTCGACATCCTGCAGATTCTTCTCGTTAACTGCGTTTGCCGGCAAGGGTTCCACGGTGTAACTAACCACCTTGTGACCCTTTTTCGTCGGTTTAAGCTCCAGTAGCTTGACCGATGTCGCCGTGATGTCCAGGCCAACGAGGCCCGCGTTTCTGGATGATATTTTGAGTGCCATGTCAGGTTTAGCGCCCAAACCGTGATATTCCTTTAGCTCCAGTCGAGAGTTTCTCGGCTAGAAAGTCGGCTTGGGTCACATTCCTCCGTTTGATACTTGTTAGCGACGGTTCTCATTAGCCTCCCAAGTGACGTAAATTCACCCAAGCTGCCGGTGGCGGAAAACTGGCGGCCCTTGTTACGTCCCTGTTAGCTGGATCGCGAGGTACACAAGTTTTCACGTTGTTCGTGAGATCGTTAGATATAATTCATTGATCCAACACAATATTTGGCAGATCAATGCCTCAAACTTCATCTCACAGGCGCCGGCGTCGACACTCTCAAAACCAACAAAGTGGCCAGAGAAAGTCGGGCTGGCTTGGCTTTGTATTCAAATGGCTTGCCATATCTGGCATTTGCGCAGGTTTATTAGTCGCAATTGGGGTTGGATATCTTTTTTACAAAATCGCGCCAGAGCTTCCGGACGTTCAACAGCTGCGCGAAGTACAGCTGCAGATTCCATTAAGGATCTACACAGCCGAGGGTGATCTGATTGCTGAATACGGCGAGCAACGTCGTGAGCCAGTTCAAATTTCTCAAGTACCGGATAGCCTGAAAAACGCCATCATCGCGGCTGAAGACAAACGTTTTTACGATCACCCCGGCGTTGACTATCAAGGCCTGATCCGAGCGGCTGTCGGTGTGGTCAAGTCTGGTGGTCGTCGCTCTCAGGGCGGTAGTACCATCACTATGCAGGTAGCGCGAAATTTCTTCCTGACGCCTGAAAAAACCTATATCCGTAAGATTCGCGAAATCTTTTTGTCATTCAAGATCGAGCGTCTGCTTGAGAAAGATGAAATTCTCGAGTTGTACGTCAACAAGATCTACCTTGGTAATCGCTCCTATGGTTTTGCTGCCGCATCAAAGGTTTACTACGGCAAGAAAATCAGCGATCTGGAATTGGTTGAATCGGCCATGCTTGCAGGATTACCAAAAGCACCGTCGCGCTATAACCCGGTTGTTAATCCTGAACGTGCATTGATACGGCGTGACTATGTACTCGGGCGAATGTATGCGCTCGAGATGATTGACACGCCAACTTATGAGCAGGCGAAAGCTCAAGGTGTATCGGCGAGCTTGCATTATTCACGGCCAGAAGCTGAAGCCAACTATGTGGGTGAGATGGCGCGTGCGCGTATGGAGCAATTGTTTGGTGAGAACTGGGCAACCAATGGATATAACGTATTCACAACCATAAAAAGCGATAATCAGAATGCCGCTAATTTGGCGTTACGTGATGCCTTATATGATTACGAACGCCGCCATGGTTACATTGGCCCTGTTACACGGCTTGATGCTGACACGCTCAATGATGCAGAAGCGCTGGCTGCGTCACTAAAAGCCCTGCCTAACCCTGTTGATACCCTGCCAGCGGCTGTGTTGTCGGTAGAGAACAACACCGCAACCGTCGTCACTGAGAAAGGTATTGAATACAATCTGCCGTTTGAAGATGTCGAATGGGCGCGTGAGCGTCTGGACATTGATAAGCGAGGCGATGAATTAACTGATGTCTCAGATGTACTTGCGATTGGCGATGTCATCACCGTACAGATTCGACCTGATGGCGGCGCGCGCTTCGTCCAGCTGCCATCTGTTGAAGGGGCCTTTGTATCAATGGCGCCAGGCAGTGGTGCCATAACGTCCCTTGTCGGTGGCTATGACTTCTTTCGGAGCAAGTTTAACCGGGTCACACAGGCACGACGCCAACCAGGATCAACCTTCAAGCCGTTCATCTATTCTGCGGCCCTTGCAGCGGGCGATACCCCAGCCACTATTTATAACGATGCGCCAGTGGTCTTTCATGATGATGCACTCGAAGGTGAGTGGCGGCCACAAAACTACAGTGGTCGATTTTTTGGCCCAACTCGGCTGCGAGAAGCACTCGTAAAATCCCGTAATCTGGTATCTGTAAGGGTGCTGCGTGAGATAGGTATTGAGTACGCCATCGATTATGCAAAGCGTTTTGGTTTTGCTGAACAGAATATGCCACCTGATTTGTCTTTGGCCTTAGGCAGTGCCGTTGTCACGCCGATGGAATTAACCAGCGCCTTTGCAATCTTTGCCAATGGTGGTTATCGCGTGCAACCTCACTTTATCGATCGTGTAGAAGGGCCACGCGGGGAAATCATTTACAGCACACCAAAAGTCGTTTTGTGTGATGACTGTGACCCCTTGGGCATAAACCCCTTGGCCGCTGAGATGCAAGCAGAGGTCGATGTTGATAACGCGGATACCAGCGCCAGCAACTCTAGCGAAGGCGACACCACTGCCAGCGGTACGACAGAGGAACTTGCTGAAGTTTTGATCGATGCAGTCGATGCCCCACGCGTGATAGATCCACGTAACGCTTACATCATGAATAGCATGATGCAGGAAGTTGTGCGACGCGGTACTGCTAGGCGTGCAGGGGAGGCTCTCAAGCGCAAGGATCTTGCCGGCAAGACTGGCACGACAAACAACCAGCTCGACGCCTGGTTCGTTGGGCATAATCCAGCGGTCGTTGCTGCGGCCTGGATTGGTTCTGATGGTCTTGATCCACTGGGGCGACGAGAGGCCGGTGGCATAGCCGCCTTGCCGATGTGGACCAGCTATATGGATGCCACCGTCAGTGGATCGCCTATCAACGAATATGTGGAACCGGTGGGCATCGAGACTTTCCGGATTGACCGCAAAACCGGTCTACCGGGTGATACTGAAAATTCGATGCTGGAAATGTTCTTTTCCGAAAACGCACCCGAGGATGAATCCAAGCCGATTCGTTCCAGCTCCAGTTCCAATTCCAGTACGGGTTCATCGGGCAGTAACTCACAACAACGGCAAGTGGTGAAAACCAAGAAAGACCGAAAAAAGGAAGTTGAACAGCTGTTCTGAGTGCTGCAACTAGCACTGGCCTTGCCTAAGCTATCCTGATAAGCTGTATAAATATCCAGTTATCGAGGTGGGATCATGCACGACACTCCTCGCTTGCGGCGTGGTCGAGGTGCGCAAAGCAATCAAAGCGGACGCTTTGAGCCGATGCGGCGCATCGACATCGATGACGGCTGGCATCTTGATCTGGCAGAGGAATCCTCACTTCGCACACACTGGCGAGAGGATCGGGCCAAAAGCATCATCACCCGCAATCAATCCCCCGATATTCATTTTGATCGCTCGATCAATCCCTATCGCGGTTGTGAGCATGGCTGTGTGTATTGTTTTGCCAGGCCGTCGCATACTTTTTTAGGTCACTCTGCCGGTCTCGACTTTGAACGATTGCTGTATGCCAAAAACAATGCGGCCACGCTATTACGTCAGGAACTCTCGCGCCCATCCTATCGATGTGAACCGATAGCCATCGGTGTTAATACTGATGCCTATCAACCACTCGAGCGCCGACTCAAGATTACTCGGCAATTGCTGGAAGTGCTATTGGAGTGTCGCCATCCGGTCTATCTGATCACCAAGTCTGCATTGATTGAACGTGATATTGATCTGTTGCAGGAATTCGCACGGCATCAGCTTGTGACCGCTGCATTGTCATTGACTACTTTGGATAACAAGTTGGCTTGCGCGCTTGAGCCGAGAGCTGCGGCTCCTCATCGACGCTTGCGTACAATGCGAACATTGGCAGACGCTGGAATACCCGTCAGGGTATCGATGTCTCCAATCATACCGGTGCTCAACGAGCCGGAGATCGATAGTGTCATGCAGGCTTCTGCAGAGAACGGTGCTAGTATGGCGACTTGTCTGTTACTGCGTTTACCCCATGAACTGGCAACCCTGTTTCCTGAATGGCTGGATGAGCATTTCCCTTTGAAAAAAGAGCGTGTGCTTAAAGCTCTGCGCCAGCTTAGGGGTGATAAGTACGGTGGTAATAATCTTAATGACAGTAGTTTTGGTGCTCGCTTTGTCGGCTCCGGTGCTCGTGCGTCGCTGATTCAACAGCGCTTTGAGCTCGCCTGCAAGCGCTATGGACTTCATGCAAACCGTGAACACAATGTGTTGAATACCGATTTATTTCGAGCGCCTGAAAAAGTACATGAATATGGGCAAGGTGATCTTTTTACTGACGGCTAATTTATTGGTTAAATTTCCGGGTAGGTCATTTCTGGATTGAGGCGTTCTTTGGCGTTAGACTAAAACGTCCGCGTAGCAACCTATGGGGATGTGCGTAACAGAAAAACCACGGAAACCAGAAGCAATGGCTGAAATCTATGTTGATAAACAAGTTCATGCGCTGAGAGTGTTGCATCACGACAACTTGCAAGCTGATCGTAGCGCAATAGCTATTCGTGATTTTCTATCCCAGCAGGCTTCGACTTTGTTTGAGGCACATGCCCAAGGAAATGAGGCGGTTGTCTTTCATCTCGCGTGTTGGTGCCCGCCGCTTATAAGCCAGAAGGCGCCGCATATCATGCAATATCCGGTATCGATCGATGAAATCAGGCACAGCGTTGCCAGAGAACATGGCTTCGAACAGTGGGCTGAGGTAGAGGCCTTGGGGGATACACTGTTTGATCATGATTTTGAATCTGCGGTTGAACTTGCGCTCAGCGGTAAAGTCTCAGCATTGTCATCGTTATTGGACGCCAAACCACAGTTAGTCAATCAGCGGTCATCGTTTGCTCATGCGGCTACCATACTTCATTACATGGCGGCCAACGGGGTTGAGTCGCATCGCCAAATCACACCTTTAAATGCTGCAGAGGTTTTGCGAACACTGATCAGCGCTGGAGTGGAAGTCAACGCTGCGGCGAATATTTATGGGGGTGGTAGTCGAGTTCTTGGTTTGATGATGAGTAGCGCCCATCCACGCAATGCGGGAATTCTTGATGAGTTGGAAAACGTTCTGGTAGATGCTGGTGCTCGCTGAGTTTGCATAACAAAGGATAATGATGGGCAACAAGATTATTTTGACCGCTATTGCTGGTCTGTTGGCAGCGACCTTGGTTGGAATTGGCGAGTACGCTCTTCACTACGATGCGCTGTCGCGATTTACCCAAGGTGGTTATGAATTCATGAAGGGTATTGCGAATGAACGGTCTACCATGGGACATTTCTTTGGTGTGTTTGGCGCAAGCTTATACCCAATCGGTTGCTACCACATTTACCAAATGCTGCGACCGGCTAATAGTCGCTGGGCCTTTGCTGCTTTTTTGATTGGCAGCTTCGGATTTATGGTGGGTGTGGTGTGGATAGGTTCTCGCGCAAGCGTTTCGGCATTGATGCAGCTACCGTTAACTCCCGAGATATCAGCCTTGATAGAGCTGTATGAGCTTCGTTACGAAACCCTGCTGCAGATAATAAGGCTAACCACCTTAGCCATGTCGGCTATTATTGTATGGCTAGTATGGACTGGCCGCTCGCACTACCCACGCTGGATGGTGATTTTCAATCCGATCTTGCTGATTGTTCTCAACTTCATTCTCTTCGCATTGGTGCCGTCAATTGGTAAGCACTCGATGCCGATCGCGTTAAATGTCGCGTTTTTTATTTTCTTTGCCTTGTCTTTATACTTTTCAATCAAGGCACAGCGTATCGAGCGGGCGCATGCAGCCAGCAAATCAAGTTTTTACGAAGGTAATCATTAATCATGGGCATCGGAAAATTACTTGGATCAATCGCCACGGCAATTATCGCCTTGGTGATTTGTCTTGTGGCATTGCTGACTTGGCATGCCTTCGCCGATCGATCGAGTAAGTATCCCGCAAGTAACGACGGTTTAGTTATCCCGAGCTTCGATACGCAATCGATCGAGTTTATACCAAGCTACGACGGCACAAAAACTTTGCCTTTCGCAGCGGGGGCGATCATTGACATAAACAATGACGGCATAGAGGAAGTATTTTTCGGAGGCGGGATTAATCAACAGGATGCGATCTTCGCATTTAGTGATGGCCAATTTGAGGACATTACGGCTCAAACTGGCATTACTAAAGAGACTCCAGACAAGACCTTTAGCGCTGTGTCACTTGATCTTGACCTCGATGGTGATTCCGACATGTTGGTAACCCGTCAATCAGGTGTATTTTTCTTACGCAATCACAGTGGTCAGTTTGAATCGAAAAAACTGGATCTTGATCTGGATGACGAGACTGTGCCGCTTTCGGTCGCAGTGGCTGATATCAACCGCGATGGCTTATATGATCTTTATGTCTCGGGTTACATTGCTCGAGAGTTTGTGCAGGGTGAAACCATTTTCAATCAGGAATACGGCGGTGTCAGTGCTTTGTTTGTCAATATAGGTGATGACTCCTTCGAAAATATTACTGAAGAAGCTGGCATGTTGTATCAGCACAATACCTTCCAGGCGGTATTCATCGATGTTGATGATGACAAGCTCGAAGACATAGTGGTTGCTCATGATACCGGGCAGGTCAGAACCTGGAAGAATCTGGGTGATTTAAAATTTGAGAACATGGCAAATCCCACGAGTGACTATTTTGCCTATCCGATGGGAATCGCGGTAACCGATCTGAAAAACGATGGCTTACCTGATTTTTTCTTTTCAAATGTTGGCTCAACAGTTCCAAATGCGTTAGTCCGTGGTGATCTGACTGAAGATCAGGTGCTAAATTCGGACTGGATAATGTTTGAAAACCAAGGCGGCTTTGTTTTCAAGGATACCGCGCATAGCGCACATCTGGCTGATTACGAATTTTCCTGGGGTGCCATTTTCGAAGACTTTAACCTCGATGGTCGCGATGATCTTGTGGTTTCTGAAAATTACGAAGGTTGGCCGCTACATAAGTTAAGCATGTGGCGTTTGAATGGACGATTTCTGTTGCAAACCGAATCTGGTGTTTTTTCTGAAGCAGGTGCAGACGCTGGTGTTGTTAATCGTGAGTATGGAATTTCACCTTTGACAGCGGATTTTAATCAGGATGGCTACCCTGATCTGATCCATGTGAATTTACTTGGCCAACAAAATGTATTTATAAGTAATGCTGGAACGCATGCTTATCTGAAAGTCAAACTGCCCAATACGGTTGCGTCTGTAGGCTCTGAAGTGCATGTCACGCTCGAAGACGGCTCTACCTTGATTCAATCGTTTGTTGTTGGTGAGGGTCTCGTATCAGATCAGTCTCATGTACTTATATTTGGATTGGGAAATCAAAAAGCTGTACGTGTTCTGGTTAAAAGTCTGGATGGGCAAGAACAGGAACGTACTGGCGAATTTCAAAATCAATTGCTCGAACTATAAGTCAGCTCGAAGGAGACTGCATTTGTCATGAACTCGATATTAGCGAAAGTTGTCTTGTGGGTTTTATTGCTACTGGGTTTTCTCGGGGCCGTTAAAATTAGTTATGCGAACTTTTCGGGTAGCTCTTGCCCGCATATTGGCTTTATACCCATTTGCTATGTCGTTTTGGTGGCGTATGGCTTGATGATCCTTTCCCAGCTGATCCCAAACCTATTCTGTAAGCACTATTTGTTCAGTGCAGGATGGGGGGCAGCCTTTTTGATAGCTTTAGTGGGTTCAATAGCAGAAGTTGTAGCCGGTGGAGGTGTTTGTCCGACCTCTGGGGGGGGCGGGATTCGGGGTGCTTCCGCCGGTTCAATACCATTGTGTTTTGCATCCCTTGCGATGCTCATAATCATTCTGATTCTGTTTTTATTGGGTCCATATAAACGAGCCTGTGAACTGCAAGGAAAATAAATTCTTGTATCAGTAACATCAATGAAACATGTTACTTAACGTGGCGTTATATAACGGTTACTGCAGCATTGTGCTGACTTCCGACAAGATCCTCTTAAATTGATTATAAAGTATAGTTTCCTTCCAACATTAGCCCCTGTAATCTGATCTTTCGGTTGGTGCGTACGTTATAAGTGAGTGGCAAATGGATGTCGCTTGCATCTGGAGTTATTCGAGTGGTTGGCTACCGGATTTTGTTTGTCTGCCTTATACCTGTGGTTTGGTGGGGTTGGGACTGGACTGGATCAAAGTTCGGGCAACACTATTTAATCCCCTTCGGTGTAATTTTATGTGCGGGCTTGGCCTTAGTTTATGTCGTGGCGAAAACACGGACAGCTTCGTCTGGATCAGCTCGCCACGCTTTTTCCGACATAACAGCTAAATCGCTAACACTGAAGCCACATGGCTTACTGTCAAGCAGCTATACACTGGCTAGTTCGCAAGAGGGTGCGGGAGCTGGTCAGCAAGCTAGTCAGCGAGCTATTCAGCGAGCTATTCAGCGAGCTGATTCACCAAATGATCCGCTAGGAGAGTTGTCA
>CAZQOI010000009.1:0-3794 GCA_964594905.1 uncultured Granulosicoccaceae bacterium | reverse complement strand
TCAGCGAGCTATTCAGCGAGCTGATTCACCAAATGATCCGCTAGGAGAGTTGTCACCCGATATCGATTTAGGAAAACCTCGAGTGCTGTCAAATGGTTTTCTGTGTGAAAAATCTCAATTGGTTTTGAACCGATCAGCATCTTCTAACGAAGATGTACTGGCACTCCAAGAGACTCTGCTCTTTAGAAAGCTTCAAATCGATCGTTTGGAGCAAGTACTCGTGAATTTGAAAGAATACGAGGAGCAAATTGATAAATTTCGCACTCATCTTCCGAGTGCGGATAAGGCTATCTATGATTCTGTGCTGGATGAAATTCAGCTGCAGCAGGTCAGTGATGATTTACAAGCGCTCATCTCGAGACAATCTATTCGAATTTTGAACCAATCTACGATATCGATGGATGCTACAAGCTGGCAGGATACTAAGTCCTAAGTAGCAATCGGATTCGAACAATGGTGCGAAGCCAAATTCCAGAGAACAGACGCCGAGCGATTAACGTGCGCTCTTGACTCTGACGGCTTCAACCATCATCGACAGGTGTTCCGGATTCACATGCTGGTGAATACCATGACCAAGGTTAAACACATGCCCAGGCCCGCTACCAAAACTGTCCAGAACACGTTGTACTTCTGTTTCGATAGTGTCTTTTGATCCGTACAGTACGGAAGGATCAAGATTGCCTTGTAACGCTACACGATCGCCGGTGCGCTTACGTGCATCCTTGAGGTCGGTTGTCCAATCAACACCAAGCCCATCGCAACCTGTATCAGCCATGATGTCTAACCACTGTCCACCGTTTTTGGTAAACAGAACCACTGGCACTTTGCGTCCATCGGCTTCTCGATGTAGCCCATCGACGATCTGTTGCATGTATTGCAGGGAGAACCGCTGGTAATTTTCTGGAGACAGTACACCGCCCCAAGTATCGAAAATCATCAAAGACTGAGCGCCCGCTTCAACTTGTGCGTTCAGATACAAGATAACTGCCTGCGCTGTGCGATTGAGTAATTCGTGCAGGCTAGCGGGATCACTGAATAGCATGCCTTTAACCTTGGCGAAGTCTTTGGTGCCACCGCCTTCGATCATGTAAGTGGCCAGTGTCCAGGGACTACCGGAGAAACCAATCAGTGGTACCCGACCATCGAGCTCCTGGCGAATAAGACTGACCGCATCTGTCACGTAACGAAGCTTATCGCCTGGATCAGGAATAGGTAGTGCCTTAACATCGGCAGCCGTTCTGACAGGCTTGGAAAATTTAGGCCCTTCACCCGCTTCAAAATACAGTCCGAGTCCCATCGCATCGGGGATGGTCAGGATATCGGAGAACAGGATAGCCGCATCAAGATTGAAACGATCGATAGGTTGCAGTGTGACTTCACAAGCAAGCTCGGGGTTACTGCACAAGCTCATAAAGTCACCGGCTTGCTGGCGAACCTTCAAGTACTCGGGTAGGTAACGCCCTGCTTGACGCATAACCCAGACTGGCGTGCGTGGAGTGGCTTCGCGATTAAGTGCGCGAAGGTAGAGATCATTCTTGAGAGGCGTTGCCATATCGCTTGAGTCTTTGGCGTAAGTTGACTGCCGCAGATCAGGCGTTCGCGGCTTTCGGCGACGGGGCTGAACCGTTAACAGTCGAGTTACTGGCGTCTTTTTTCAGGTAGTTGATGATACCGCTCGCAGCGTTACGTCCTTCAAACACGGCTGTCACGACAAGATCGGATCCGCGCACCATGTCACCACCAGCAAAGATTTTTTCATTACTCGTTTGATGCATATAGTCAGCTTGCTCAGGTGCGACCACGCGACCTCGATCATCGGTATCGATACCAACATCACTGAACCAGCTGGCAGGATTTGGTCTGAAACCAAAGGCGATCAAAACGGCATCGGCAGGAATAATTTCTTCGGTGCCTGGGACTTCTTCTGGCATACGTCGCCCACGTGCATCTGCCTTACCGAGTTTTGTGGTGATGACCTTGACGCCGGTCACGCCATTATCATTACCGACAATTTCGATGGGTTGTCGATTCCATAGAAAGTTAACGCCTTCTTCCTTGGCATTCTTAACTTCTTTCCGGGAACCCGGCATATTTTTCTCATCACGGCGATAGGCACAGGTAACCGAGGATGCGGATTGGCGAATAGCCGTGCGATTACAATCCATTGCTGTGTCACCACCACCGAGGACGACTACACGCTTGTCTTTTAAATCGACGAAGTTGCTTTCGTCTTTGTCCCAGTTGTATTGGTAGTTCACATTCGAGATGAGATAAGGCAACGCCTCATGTACGCCTGGCTGATCTTCACCAGGAAAGCCACCGCGCATTGATGTATAGGTACCCATCCCTAAAAATACTGCATCGTATTCTTCTAGAAGTTGCTCGAAAGGTATGTCCTTGCCAACTTCGGTGTTAAGACGAAATTCGATACCCATACCTTCCATGATTTCACGGCGGGTAAAGACAACTTCCTTTTCAAGTTTAAAAGGTGGAATACCGTAGGTCAGTAGACCACCGATTTCCTCGTACTTGTCATATACAACAGCGTCGACGCCGTGGCGAACCAGTACATCAGCACAGGCAAGACCCGCAGGTCCAGCGCCAATGACTGCCACCTTATGTCCAGTCTTGACCACTTGCGAAAGATCCGGACGCCAACCTAGTTTCAAGGCTTCATCGGTTATGTATTTTTCAATCGAACCGATAGTCACTGCACCGAAACCATCGTTAAGTGTGCAAGCACCTTCACATAGGCGATCCTGAGGGCAAACACGACCACACATCTCGGGCAGGGAATTGGTGCGGTGAGACATTTCCGCAGCTTCCAGAAGATTGCCTTCGGCAATGAGCTTTAGCCAGTTCGGGATGTAGTTATGTACTGGGCACTTCCATTCGCAATAAGGATTACCGCAGCTTAAACAACGACCCGCCTGGCGTGCCGCTTTCTCAGGATTGAACTGTCCGTAGATTTCCTTGAAGTGCTTGATGCGTACAGGCGCTTTAAGCTTCTTTGGATCCTTACGCGGGACATCGAGAAATTGAAAAGTGAGATCACTCATGATTGAAGAATAATCAGCCCAGCTTTTCTTTTATGAGTTTGCTTACCGCACCCATATCAGCTCGGCCTTGCAGCTGTGGTTTGACGATGCCCATGACTTTGCCCATATCCTTGACCGACTCAGCGCCAGTCTTGGAGATTGCATCGCCGACAATGGTGGCGATCTCACTGTCATCCAGGGCCGCTGGCAAGTAGGTTTGAATGATGTCAGCTTCGGCTTTTTCTACTGCGACTAGATCGTCGCGACCCGCTTTTTCATATTGTGTGATTGATTCACGACGTTGCTTCATCAACTTGTCGAGAATGGCCATGGTTTGCGTTTCATCGACTTCGATGCGCTCATCCACTTCCTTTTGCTTGATGGCCGCACTGATCAGACGCAAGGTGCCGAGGCGTGACTTGTCGCCAGCCTTCATGGCTGTTTTGATATCAGCGAGTAATTGTTCTTTGGTCGTGCTCATTGTTTGGGCTCATCAACTTTTAGCCGACGTCGATGGCCTCGGTGTCTACAAGAGCATCGGTCATCAGGCGACGGGTATGGTTCGGCCCGTGTTATTGGCAGCCACCCTAGGGTGGCTCACTGCCTGACGCAAACGACTTAGTACAGTCGAATGCGACGTGAAGTTTCTTTGGATAGCTTCTTCTGGTGACGCTTTACCGCAGCGGCGGCTTTACGCTTTCGTTCAGTCGTTGGCTTCTCGTAGAATTCACGGCGGCGGGTTTCGGTAAGAACACC
>CAZQOI010000008.1:58017-64974 GCA_964594905.1 uncultured Granulosicoccaceae bacterium | reverse complement strand
GGCAAGTCCACTCTTATACGCATCATTGGTAATGCCGAACCGCATGACAAGGGTACCGTTGAACGGGTTGGCAATATCTCCTGGCCGTTGGGCTATGCCGGTGGATTTCAAAGCAATCTGACGGCGCGTGAAAACGCAAGATTTGTCGCGCGAATTTATGGCGAAAGCCCCGAATATGTCGAGCAGTTTACCCAGGAATTCTCTGAGCTGGATGAATACTTTGATGTGCCTTTGCGTAACTATTCAGCGGGTATGCGGGCGCGTTTTGCGTTTTCAGTGAGCCTTGCCTGCAATTTTGATTGCTATCTGGTTGATGAGGCGCTGGAGACGGGTGATGTCCGCTACAAAGAGAAATTCCGTCGAGCTTTCGAGGAGCGGCGTGCTACTGCATCGGTCATCCTGGTCTCGCACAACGAGCAGACCATTCGCCGCAATTGCGATATGGCCGCCATCCTGCATGAAGGTTCTCTACAGATGTATGACGAACTGAAAGATGCCCTTGAGCACTATCAGTATTTGCAGACGCGCGCAGCCTGATCATGAACGCAATATTGAGAAGTTTTCTGATTGTATGTGGAACGCCTACCTTGGTGGCGATGATCTACTATGGTCTGTTTGCGTCCGATGTGTATGTGTCTGAATCGCGTTTCGCCATTCGCTCCTCGGGTTCCAGTGCCAGTGCAAGTGGACTTGCCGCAATACTGTCATCGCCGATTGTCTCCTCCGGTAGCCAGGACTCTATGGTTGTCGCAGACTTTGTAAAGTCTCAGGACATGCTTGGCAAGGTTCAGAACAAGCTCAATATTCGGGCTCATTATTCTGATGATGAAAACGATTTGCTGTCGCGACTTGAAACAGAAGCAACCAGCGAAGAACTGCTTGACTATTTTGATCGACGTGTTGAGCTCATTCGGGATTCAAGCAGCGACGTCATAACACTGAAGGTGCATGCCTACAGTCCAGAATTCGCACAGTCTCTGGCTCAAGTAATTATTGAAGAGAGTGAGGATCTGGTTAATCGCATGTCCAAGCGCATTGAGCAAGATGCCTTGTCGGTGGCGCGTGGTGAAGTTGATCGGCTTGCAACGAAGCTTAAATACGCGAGTGATCAACTCATGAATTTTCGTAACAAAAACCAATCATTAAACCCTGCGGCCGAATCGACAACCCTGCTTGAGCTTGTCGCACAGATTGAAGGTAAGCTCGTTGAAACGCGCACTGAGCTATCAGAAAAATTGGCTTTTATGCGTGAAGGTTCACCTGAGATTGTCAGTCTGCGTAATCGCATCAAAGCACTTAACCGACAACTGTCTCTTGAGAAGGGGCGGGTGTCAGGTAGTGCGGATGGCACAGAGCTGAGTGGTCTTATCGATAGCTATCAGCCCTTGGTGCTCGATCAGGAAATTACACAGCAGCAGTACACATCTGCTTTAACGTCCATGGAACTTGCCCGGCTCGAAGCACAGCGCAAGAAACAGTATCTGGTGCCCTTTATTTTGCCAAGCCTGCCTGAGGAAGCGATTGAGCCGCGTCGCTTCATGTCAGTCGTTACCGTATTTATAGGTGCACTGGTCATTTATTTGATCGGTGGTCTTTTCTGGTCCGCATTGCGTGATCACATGCGTTCCTGATGAGGAATGAGCTTATGAAATCAATTTCACGAATTTCCCTGACTACATGGCGCTTGCTTGTTCTTGTTACAAGCTGCTTTATGTCGCTGACCGTGCATGCGCAATCGATGGCAGGTTCTGGTGTTGGCGCGGGTGTTACTCAAGTTGATGCCGCCGCACTGCTGCAGGAAAACAATCCATCCAGTCAAGCCGTCTCTGGTTCGACTGTTGAGCCTTTTGGCGCCAGCTTGTTTCACGGTGGCTTCAGTAACGATCGCGAAGATGGCATCAACCCTACTTACGTCATCAGGCCTGGTGACTCGATCAATGTTCGCATTTGGGGAGCTACGGACTTCAACGACAGACTGATTGTTGATCCGCAAGGCAATATTTTCATCCCGATGGTTGGACCGATTGCAGTCGCCGGTACACCTAATGGACGCTTGAACGAAACGGTATCCAACGCTGTTGGACGAGTGTTCACTGACAATGTACGTGTCTATACCAGCCTAGACGGCACACAACCGGTTGCTGTGTTTGTCACAGGCTTTGTCCCGAACCCGGGTCGCTTCGCTGGCGTTCCATCAAATTCTGCCATGTACTATCTTGATCGTGCTGGTGGCATTGATGCTGAGCGGGGAAGCTACCGCGACATCAAACTCAAACGCCGTGGCGAATTGATCGCCAGTATCGATCTCTATGATTTTCTGATCAGTGGTAGCTTGCCGGTCATTCAGTTTGAAGATGGCGACACCCTTGTTGTTGGTCCTAGAGGTAAGGTGATTACGGCTACCGGTGATATCGCCAACAGTGCTGCATTTGAATTCTCTCGCAACACAGTGACCGGGCAGGATCTTCTCGATGTTGCCTTTTTGAACGTCGATACCAACTACGCAGGTGTATCAGGCTTTCGGAATAGAAAACCGTTTTCTACCTACATCACGATTGATGAATTCAGAGCGTTTACACTCGACACGGGTGATGCGATAAATTTTCAGGCTGATCAACACGACGATGTCATTGTTGTTGAAGTCGAGGGGCCGCATCTTGGTCCATCTCGTTATTCAGTGCCCAAAGGCACACGTCTTAATGAATTACTCGACTACATCGAGGTTGATACTCAGAGCGCGAATATAGCCGCCATTTCGCTCAAGCGAAAAGCGATTGCCGAGCGCCAGAAAGACGCGCTTGAAGAGAGTCTGCGTCGGCTCGAATCTGCTTATTTAACGGCCTCATCGCAGACTGATGCAGAGTCGGTCATTCGCGCACAAGAAGCGCAGTTGATTGGTCAATTTGTACAACGAGCGCGTGAGATAGAGCCAAGTGGTCGCCTGGTTGTTGCTGGCACTGGTGGTATTGCCAATGTCGCGTTGCAACAAGGGGACACGATCTCAATTCCATTGGTCAGTGATTCGGTATTGCTGGGTGGCGAGGTACTTGTCTCTCAGGCGATGTTGTTTGAACAGGGTAAGCGAGCGCTTGACTACATCGAACGTTCTGGCGGTTTTACACCGCAGGCCCAAACCAAGCGCATCATTCTTGTACATGCCAACGGCGAAGTGTCGAGTGGCAAGAATCCGGTTGTCTATCGCGGTGATGAAATAATTGTCTTGCCACGGGTGCCGGTTAAAAACCTGCAAATAGCATCAACCATTGTTGATATCGCCTACAAGGTCGCGGTTGCAGCTTCAGTGGCGTTAAGGCTGTAATCTTATGGCGAGCCAAGCGGGCACCAGCCAACTCAAGATTGTCGGCGATTCCACTTCGGTTGAAGAGGGTGTTGGTGAAGACGTCGCTGAAAATTTAGCGGAAGACGAACAGGAAAACCTTGTTCGGCGCAGCATTCGTGAAATCACCACTCTGCAGCGGGAAATGCACGATTTGTCCGAGAATCTGGTTGCGCTCGGTGCACCGTTTCAGACCATCAATGTGCTGGTTGAAATGGGTTTCAACAACAAAATGACTGAGCAACAAGCACTGATGGATTCCTTGTTTGTTGATGCTGATGGTGGCAACGGCGTTGCTGTTGGTGATCGTGACAAATTCAAATTTCAGTTAAAGCAACTTGTCGACTTTGAGCGTGACTTGGCTAATGTGCGTCGTACTGCTCGTGAACAAGGGCTGACACTACCGGCCTTGAACGCATTGACACAGATGATTCGCCGTAACCCTGGCGATGAGGGTAAAGCCGAGATCAACGCTTTTCTGGCTTATGCCACCGCCTACGGTGTCGAGCTCGATGGCATCGCGTCCTTGCTCGAAAAGGTCCACGCTGAGCCTGAATCAGTGCTGCCACAAATAGACCGTACAAAGTTCGAACCGGAGCCTCACCAGCGCAAAGACCTGGTGCGGGACGCCTTGTTCGGCGTGAGTTTGGCGGTATTTCTGCTGTGGCTGGTGCTCTGAGCTGATTTCCTGCCTTTACGCTAGGTTACGGCGTGAATATTGCGATCCAGTTCGTCAAATATCCGCCAAATACATTCAAATTGAGGTGAAGTGTGGAGCGATTGACCCCAGTCATGGTTCGAACATTCGGGCGTACTGGTTCGACCTTATTGATGCAGATACTGGGTACTCATCGAAACGTATGTTTTGAGCGCCAGTATCCTTTTGAGCATCGATACCTCACCTATGTCTACAACATGTCACGCATGATTGGCTTGAAGGCAAGAGTGGATGAGCCTTGGGACAATGATGTGCTGTTTCGTGGCAAGCAACGCATGATGGGATGTCTGCCTTACGGCAATACGAAATCCATTAATCGGGATTCACTGGCCGATAGAACCTTATTATCCTTGTGGCAGGATTTCTCTGCTGAGATGCGTGAGTCGGCGGGTATTGGACCTACTGAGAAAGCCTTCTACGCGGAAAAAGTTCCACCGTATGTTGCCGAAACGGTCAACCAGGCGCTACCTGCAAAAAACCTGTTCCTGCTGCGTGATCCACGGGATGAAATGGTGTCGATAATGAGTTTCAACCAGAAGCGTGGCTTTAATTCCTTCGGTTGGGTGGACACTGATACCGACGTCACCTATGCCGTGAAGATGTGCAAAAACCGGCAAAAATTTATGCAATTGATGATTGATTTTGAAGTTAATCATCGACGTCTGTTCGTACGTTATGAAGATCTGATCCGTCAAGGTGAAGAAGAGGTCGAGCGTCTTTCAGAGTGGCTCGGATTGCCCTTGTCATTGAAGCAGATCGAAAAGGAAAAGAAGATTCGCGAAGTTCACATGACCAGTAAGGATCCAATGGCTTCTGTTGAGCGTTGGCGCCGTGAGCTTAGCGACGAAGTACTTGAAATCTTCAAAATTAGTCTTGGTGAAGAACTGGACGGCTTGGGTTACGCCGTATAACGATGAAGAAGTTACGCAAAAAAATCTTCCGCGTTGCTAAACGGCATATCGGAGAGCAGCGTGCTCGCGCGTTCGCGCTTAAAATCAAGAAGCTGAGTTATAGCGTGAGGTCGCGGCCGACTGTCAAAATCAATCAGGCTATCGAGCTCGGCGAGAACTCAATGTATCTACAAGGCCAGATAATCGATATCAGGCATTTGATAGAGAGCATTGAATTGGTTTTCAAAGGTGGCCACAGTCTTGAAATTGACGAGTCCATTTGCTATCTCCGCGATGAATCCACGCCGCATAGAAGAGCTTTGGTTCAGCTTGGTTTGTCTCCAGCATTTGTCGCTCTGCTGAATCTCGATGATGTTGAGGCTCGGGCAAGTGAAGTGACCAGCCTGCGTTTTAAGCTTAAGAAGGGTAGTGCTCAAATAGTCGAGTTGAATGTTCGACAAGCTGCGGATGCACCACTGGAGCATGTCAAAAAAATTCTTTCAAACGTGCCTGGTCAGTCGCCAGAGAAGCGTAATCTGTTTGATCAGATATATGGACCGGCCCTGCAACATATCTGGTCCACTCGCGCTAAGGACCGCCCAGCTGTCGAAGATCTTGAATTCAACGCAGATCTGGCGCCTGAGCAACCGATCGTCTCATTGGTTATCCCGATATACGGCCGTTACGATTTTATTGAGCATCAGCTTAGTGTGTTCGTCAACGATGCCAGTATGAGTCGCCATGAAATTTTGTATGTTATTGATGATCCGCGCATCATCAATGAAATAAAAAGTAGCTGTGATGCTTTGTCGCGTATTTATCCGATTGCCTTTCGGGTGTTGTGCCTTGAGCGCAATATGGGCTACGCAGGTGCCAATAATGTGGGCGTTGAACATGCGCGAGGTCAGTCGATATTGCTGCTCAATTCTGATGTCATGCCATCATCTACTGCTTGGCTTGACGACATGCTCGATACGGTAGGCGAATCACTTGAGACCAGTATTACCGGTGCGCGCCTGGTGTACGAAGACCGCACGGTGCAACACGATGGCATGCGTTTCTTTGCATCACCTTTCGTCAACGATCTCTGGACCAATATACATCCTGGTAAAGGGCTGCCAGTGGACCTTCTAGGCGATGATGAGGCCTTAACTCCAAGAGAGGCCGTTACCGGTGCCTGTCTGCTGATGACCCGAGAGAACTATCTCAAGTGTGGTGGCTTTAACGAGAATTATATCCTTGGTGATTACGAAGACTCGGATTTATGTATGCGCGGACGTCAATTAGGTCTGACGATCCAGCTTGCAAGCCGCATTGTGTTGTTTCATCTCGAACGCCAGTCACAGTCATTGATGACTGAGGATCGTTGGAAGGAAGAGCTAACGTATTTCAATTGCTGGCAGCACTTTCATACATGGGATGAAGATATTCAAACCATGAAGAGGACCGGCACCGATGGCTAGCTCCACTAAAGTCTTGATGGTATCTCACGGTCACCCTGATCACTCCGCCGGTGGTGGGGAGATCGCTGCATACAATCTGCACAAGGCATTAAACGACAGTGAAGGTTACGAATCTGTTTTCTTTGCTCGTCACGGTAATCCTGAACTCATTCACGGTGGAACGCCATTCGCTGGAACTGGCAGGCCGGGTGAGGTGTTGTTCTATGCAACGATGCCTGATTGGTTTCGATTTTCTCAAACGGATAAAGCAGCCGTTTGGCGCGACTTTCGTGAAATGCTCAGTGTTCAGCGTCCTGACATCGTACATTTTCACCACTATTTTCAGTTGGGACTTGAACTGATTCGTGAGGTGCGCAATTTTGATCCATCGATCAAGATTATTTTAACCTTGCACGAGTACATGGCCATTTGTAACAACGAAGGGCAGATGGTCAAACCTGATACTGGCTCCTTGTGTTATGAATCGTCACCATCAGAATGTGCGCGCTGTTTCAGTAACCGTAATGCTCAGGATTTCTTTCTGCGCGAGCAGTTCATCAAGTCGCACTT
>CAZQOI010000008.1:0-57917 GCA_964594905.1 uncultured Granulosicoccaceae bacterium | reverse complement strand
GTAACCGTAATGCTCAGGATTTCTTTCTGCGCGAGCAGTTCATCAAGTCGCACTTTGAGGTCGTTGATCAATTCATTGCACCGAGCGAATTTCTCAAGCAACGTTACGTTGACTGGGGTATCGATGCCGGACGTATAGAGGTTGTTGAAAACCTGTTATCTGGCAAGAGTGAGACACGAGTAGAGTCGGCCACGCAAAGTGACAAATTACGTTTGGCCTATTTCGGGCAGATCAACCGTTTTAAAGGACTTGATCTCCTTATTAAGGCGGTTTGTCAATTACCGCGTGATATACAGCGACGTATTCGTCTGGATATCAACGGATCCGGTTTGAAGAATCAACCTCAGAAGTTTCAAGATGTCGTGAGTGACGGACTTGAAGAACTCGGCGACACCATTCGATTGCGTGGAAGATATACATCAAGAGAACTGGGTAGACTGCTCGCCGAGACTGACTGGATGATTGTGCCATCGCAATGGTGGGAAAATTCTCCGGTCGTCATCATGGAAGCGAAACGTCATGGCGTGCCAGTCATTTGTAGTGATATAGGCGGCATGGCGGAAAAGATTGAACATGGCCGCACTGGCAGGCATTTTCTCGCTCGTCGTGAAGATGCGCTAGCTGATGCGATTATCTGGGCGGTAGAGAACCGCGATCAACAACCACAATACGCAAAAGCGATTGCCGCTGAATTCCCAGGTGATGCGCCGCTTGTACAACATACCAAGCTGTACAGTAAGTTACAGGCAACAAGCGATAACGTGGAACCCTTACGCGTGGCGTCCTGACTCCGTGATTGCCTATCACATACTGTGTCACGATAATTTTGCTCAGGTCGCGCGCCTGATCGATGCCTTGTATAGCCCGGATGATGTTTTTCTGATCGATATTGATGATGGAAAACAACCGGATGTTTCGCCGATTAATGCGCTGTCACAAAAACACAATGTTCATGTAGTGAGCGATGCCAATATTGGCTGGGGTGCTGGTGGTACCTTACGGAAAACTCTTAAGGGAGCATTCAATTTATTGCGCCTTAATGCCGATTGGCAGTACTACGTTGTACTCAGTGGACAAGATCTGCCACTAAAAAGTGTTGACGCTATAAAAGCTCAATTGGCCGAAGGCGCTAACCAGGGTCTGAATTACTTGCGTTACGGCACGACCGAAGTGCTTGATCCCCAAGATCTTCCAAAGATCCACCCAGGTCGGAACATAGCCCAATGGGGTGATCGGGGACATACCAAGGTGTACGCAAAACCTGGCGCTTTGAATCCTCAGATAAACCATGGCGCACGCTGGCTGGTGGATGTCACGGAAGTGGGTGAGAAGGGCGAGGTTTATATTGGTAGCTGTGACGACTTATTGCTGAAACGACGTCAGGTTTTTTTCAAACAGTATCCGTACTTTGAAGGGCCTAACTGGTTCAATCTGCATCGCTCCTTGATCGAATTCATGATTGATGATCCATTTGCTTATGAGCTTTACGACGTAATGCGTAGTACGTTCATTCCGGATGAGAGTTTTTTCCAAACTTACATCATGAACACGCAATTTCGAGATTCGGTGAATTGGAACTATGGCAGACTGATTCTTCGCCCCGGTCCAAAACCCAGGGTCAAGGTGTTTACCAATGATGATTGGCCAGAAATTTCAGCGTGTAGTGAGATTTTCGGCCGTAAATTCGATACGCGTGAGTCGCCGGAGATTGTTGAGCGTGTGCTTGCACATGTTCAGCAAGCCGCGTGAAGCGTCGGTAAACTTTAGTAAATTGTCATTAATTTGACGATCATCAGTGAGATTATTACCGTAGGCTTCTTGAACTTGCTCTGTCACACTCTCGCTCTAACACGTTGGCTCGCTAATTGCGTCTGGCTAGTATGAAACAGGGGTCTATTATCAGTGGCTCCAGTATGGAATTTCGCGGTTTTATACATCGCTTTTCCCCACCAAAAAGAATTGGATTAAATAAGTCGCATGAATGATATATCGTCTTCAATGGGTATCCGCAAACGCGTTCTAGTGACCGGCGGAGCTGGTTTTCTGGGTTCTCACTTGTGTGAGCGTTTGTTGGGTGAAGGGAATGAAGTTATCTGCATGGATAACTACTTCACTGGCACGAAGCAAAATATTCAGCACTTGATGGACAATCCATCTTTTGAACTGATGCGTCACGATGTGACGTTTCCGGTTTATCTGGAAATCGATGAGATCTATAACCTCGCGTGTCCAGCATCACCCATTCACTACCAGCACGATCCGGTTCAGACCACCAAGACCAGCGTCCATGGTGCGATCAATATGCTGGGTCTGGCCAAACGTACTGGTGCCAAGATATTCCAAGCGTCAACCAGTGAAGTCTATGGTGATCCGAAAGTGCATCCACAAACCGAAAGCTATTGGGGGCATGTAAATCCAATTGGTTTTCGCTCTTGCTATGACGAAGGCAAGCGTTGCGCTGAGACTCTGTTTTTCGATTACCGTCGTCAGCACGATCTGCGCATCAAAGTCGGCCGTATCTTCAATACCTATGGCCCACGTATGCATCCTAATGATGGTCGTGTAGTGTCAAATTTTATTGTTCAGGCACTTACTGGTCAGCCAATCACTATTTACGGCGAAGGTGATCAGACGCGTTCTTTCTGCTACTGCCTGGATCTTATTGAAGCCTTCGTTCGATTGATGGGCACTGATGATTCATTTACGGGCCCAGTCAACATTGGTAACCCCAGTGAATTCACTATCAAGCAGTTGGCGGAGAAGGTCATTGCAATGACTAATTCATCTTCAAAGCTTGTGTACAAAGAACTGCCAAGTGATGATCCAACGCAACGTCGTCCGGATATCTCACTTGCCAAAAAAGAGATGGGCTGGGAGCCAAAGGTAGAGCTTGAAGAAGGACTCAAGAAAACTATCGAGTACTTTGACAGTTTGTTGTCTGATAAGTCTGCGACTGTTAGTCAGATGGCTGTTCGCGCCTCGTAATTCGCAACACGAGCAAGCGTCACGTGAAAGGTATCATTCTCGCTGGTGGATCGGGTACGCGACTGCACCCGATCACCCAAGTGGTATCAAAGCAGCTTCTGCCGGTATACGACAAGCCAATGGTGTACTACCCATTGACGACCTTGATGCTGGCAGGCATCCGCGATATTTTATTAATCTCTACCCCAAGAGACGTTCCATTGTTCCAGCAATTGCTGGGGGATGGCAGCCAATGGGGAATCAATCTTTCTTATACCGTACAGCCTTCACCGGACGGTCTGGCTCAGTCTTTTATCCTGGGTGAAGATTTTATCGGTGATGATAGTGTCGCACTGATACTCGGCGACAATATTTTCCACGGTCATGATCTGGCTGGCTTGCTGGGTAATGCATCCAAGCAGGAGAGTGGGGCGACTGTCTTTGCCTACCGGGTCAGCGATCCAGAACGTTATGGCGTGGTCAGTTTTGACGAGCATGGTCGCGCTCTGGATATTGAAGAGAAGCCAGAAAATCCTGCATCCAGTTATGCGGTTACGGGTCTTTATTTTTACGACAATGACGTTGTATCTATTGCCAAGAACATCAAGCCGTCACCGCGTGGTGAGCTTGAGATTACCGATGTGAACAAGCACTACCTTGAGCGTAATCAGCTGATGGTAGAGACCATGAGTCGCGGATTTGCATGGCTCGATACGGGCACTGGAAACTCTCTGCTTGAAGCAGGACAGTTTGTTGAAACGCTTGAACGCAGACAAGGTCTGAAGATCGCTTGCCCCGAGGAAGTATCCTGGCGTGAGGGATGGATCAGCGATAACGAATTACTGGCATTGAGCGAACCGATGCTTAAGAATGCTTATGGGCAATACCTGAAATCTCTGGTTCAGGATCTCCGTCGACAAACACCGTTACGGATTGCTAGTTAAGCCCCAGTCGCGATACAACTTCGCTTCTTTATCCCAATTGTGTCGATCTGACCGCTCGGCGTCATCATACAGATGATTGTCGGCATCGTCTAAATTTTCCAGTCGGGTAAACCCGTAGGCGGTTAAATTTTCCGAACCTACGCCCGCCTGTCGTATCGCATCGATCATCAACAGACCAGCACTTGGTGGTGCTGACAACTGCTCTACCAAAGCGTGCCAGCGACGAATATCAAAGGTCGCAATATGTGTAACCGCCTGCAATGAAACGCGTTCCCAGTAGCCTGACGCGCGCGTCCAGGGATCCGCACCAGTCACAGCACATCGGCTGGCGATTGCCGTTTGGGTGCTTAAGTTAAAACTCGGTGACACTACCCAAAGGTGTGTGTCAGCGCCAATGTCAGGATCATAATCCGTGTTGATGCCATGGTTGTTAAAACGAACGACAATATCATTGGCATCGATAGCTGCGCCTGAAGCTTGCCCACCAATACTTGGCCCATTGCCAACGAGCGCGACACGAGTGTTGCCATTCAGTTTGAGTTGCCCTTTAAGTAAATCATCTATTGAGATACTGCGTGCCAACAATCCTCGTGCTCTTTCAGCCGCAACAAACAGTTTGCGATCAAGCAATGAATGATGATGCTGATTGATATAGTCAAGAACGCGCGGGAATTTGAGTAGCGCTCGGCGTTGTCGAAAGCCAAGTCGATTACTCAAATGTTTTGCCAGTCTGGCTTCTAGCGGGGCATTCCTGCCAGCTGCGATATCAAATGAACACAGGCGAAAAAACAACTGCCAGCTTGTTAAGCGACGGCCTGCAGTGAGATTTTCTGCACGTTCAATATCACTATATTCGATTCCTCGAATACAGTGGCTTGCATCCAGTGCCAGCTTCAAATTTGCAGCGCTCGGTTGCTGTTCTGCGATTGACCATAACTGCTCACACAGTGATGCGTGCCAGTCACCCTGGGTAAACGCGGCTTTGAGTATTGGATTCACACTCACGAGGATAGGCGTTTGTTCTTGAAAGGGCGCAACAAAGGCGACTGACTGTCATTGACAAAGCGGCTTGGTGATTCACGGAATTTCTTGAATTTACGGTGACCTTGATCCAGTGAACGACCTAGGCGGGTGGCAAGTTCCGGCCGTTGATTTCTGTCGATAACGGGGGTCAGAATCGTCTCGGACAAACGCTCAATGGCCGTAGTCGGATTACCTGGGTTACTGGATAAGGTCAACTTATCAGCCTTGGCAAGCCAGCGCTCCAGTAGTTTATCCAGCGTGGAGATTCTGTGGATCCGCCGTTGTCCATGCAGCGGCGTACCGTCGAAACTGATTTGCTCTAGCTTATGAAGTGTTGCCTCAGTGCTCCATACTCGGCAAGCAACTCCCGCTTTAAGCGCATCGCAACATTCCGGTTCTGTCGCATATAATACCAGTGTGGATACGCCAAACAGAGCGTGGAAATCAGCAGCACGCTTGAAACTGACACAGTGCGAGTGCCATCCACCGTGCGAGTGAAGCTGATTACGCACATGTTCGAGCGAGGAGTTTAAGTCGGTGTTGCTGCTGGTTAACAGTATGCAGGTGTTGTCAGGCTTTAGTGCTGTCTCAGTATCTGATTTCAGCTGATCGATGTTAGCGAAAAGAGCATCGATGTCAGATTGACTTGGCTCTGATTTAAATGCAACCACAAGCCGATGAGTGGCACGATAAAATGTTGCGGGTACTTGTAGGGGCAGTGGAGCGAGTCGTGCGTAAAATGTTGAAACAAGCTCATCAAACTCGTTTCCATCGTCAGGATAGTTAAGCTGAAGTATGTTCGTAACCACATTGGTGTCTGTTAATTCAAGCACGCCAACAGAGACATCTGTCAGGGAACCTGGATACACTGGATACAAGAATAGTGTTTGTTGTTCTGTATCGGCGGTCATGCGAACAGCGACGGCATTCGATATTCCCCGAGGCCCATAGACCGCAGGGCAGTATTGTGTCTCAACCTCAATCCGAGCTGACTCATACGCAGCA
Organism: uncultured Granulosicoccaceae bacterium; assembly: GCA_964594905.1. Classification (GTDB taxonomy): domain Bacteria; phylum Pseudomonadota; class Gammaproteobacteria; order Granulosicoccales; family Granulosicoccaceae; genus Granulosicoccus. Next base: position 51,981 of record CAZQOI010000008.1, on the reverse strand, counting down.
TTATGATCCACTAGTGTGCATACAGACGCAGCTATTGCATCCAGTTGCGCACCTAAGCGATCTGAAGTTTCGTTGCTCATTGGCTTGTTAGGCAGCGCTGGCATATGCCTGCCAATACTGATTACTGTCCCAGGAATCTGTCAGTGCTCGGGTATAAGCAACAGCACTACAATTTTCCTGCACATAATCGCGCAGCGACTGCTGGCAACTCTCCGAAAAACCATCACTCGATACCGTATGCAGTGCTGTCAGCCAGGCCTCGTCACTAGTTGGTTTTATCAAGCCCTTGATCGTGTGTAAATCCATATCGGTATTGGGTGAACATATCGCTGGCACTCCGAGTGCAGCAGATTCAATGAATTTGATATGCGACTTGGCCTGGTTGAATCGCGTCTTTGTCAAAGGCGCCAGTGTTGCACGCTTGCCGGCTATGACAGCTGGCAGTTCGAAATAGTCTACCCAAGCTGATGAATGCAGCTGTTTTGCCGGAAGAGTGTCTGCGCCGTCGAGCTTGCCAACGATATGCAATGTGGCATCGACGTGCTCTGCCAGATAATCCGCCAATATAGGTTTGATGGAACGAAAGTCGTGATCGTGACTACGAGTGCCCGGTAGATAAGCGAGCTCGATATGTGTGCGTGTGTCCGAGTACTGTCGCCGAGCGTGTTTCAACCAGAATTCAGACAAGCCATTTCGCACCAGGCTGATGTGCTTGTCTGGAAATGCGCTTGCGGCTCGTTCCACAATGGCAGGTGTTGAGGCTGTGATATGCGAAAACCCTCGTAAGGCTTTGGCGTGATCAGCAAATTGGGCAGCAATGTGGGTTGTTCTGGCAAAACCATTGATTACCCGAGGCGATTCAACGGCTAGGACGGGATCAAAGATCAAATCGTCAAAATCAGCGACAAGTTTGATATCTCGTCGTAAACACTCGTTAACCAGTTTTTGCAATTTACGACTGACAGTTGGGCGCAGGCAGCTGACGATGTCGTAGCGATCGAGTATCGCAGTATCAACAGCGCTCAGTGTCGTGACATCAGCTTGATGACCCAGCGTACGCAGCGCTTCTGCGATATTGAAACAGCGATAGCGTGTTGACCCATCGCCATAAGGCAATAGGTCGAGTCTCCCTGACGTCAGAAACAGGACGTTCATGGCTGGACCCGCAACTTCGAAAAAGCGGCAACGGAGGGGAGAATCTGCATACCGTGAAAAATGCAATATGGAGGCCACAGCCCCTGGAAATTACCACTCTGGATCAGTCTCTGATGGCGTGGATTCTGCTATACCTCACTATCAGGTCAAACGCGAGATATCGCACTTGAAATCCAGCATCCACGCGGTAGCCACCTCGTCGGGCATCAGGGCCATTGTGCACTTGCCGCGATTTCTCGGTGTTGATTCGGTGGTATCCCCAAAGGTTGCTGATGCGCAGAACCTCGAGGTCACGATGGTGGTGGTCTGGGGACGCAAAGAGAGTGCCGCGCCGGCGGTCGAATTTGCCGAGAATCGAAATCTGCCGATCGTCTATATCGAAGATGGTTGGATACGTACTGCGTCAGAGGATGCTCACTCGCGACGTATGTATTCCTTGCTCGTTGATCACGATGGCGTTTACTACGACAGTAGCCAACCGTCTGAACTCGAAAATCTGTTGAATCTGCCCGATGCAGAATTTGCCACCCATTGTGGCAGCGCTGAACTTGAGGAAGCTCAGCATTGTCGTGAGTTGCTGGTCGCCAATAGCATTACTAAATACAATTTCTGTAAACGCGCCGCTGATTCCGATGTGAAAAAGGATGAGCGCGACCTAGTACTGGTGATAGACCAAACCAAAGATGATGCGTCACTTGAATACGGAGACATGACGGCGAATCGTTTCAAAGAGATGCTGACGTCTGCACAATCAGAAAACCCCGGGGCACGCATTGTCGTTCGAAGTCACCCGGATGTTGTGTCGGGAAGGCGTGCAGGGTATCTCGCAGCCCTTGCAGAATCCCAACAAATTGAAGTCAGTGCTCATGGCGACAACCCAATGGATTGGTTGAAGCAGGCAGCGAAAGTCTATGTAGGAACCTCGCAGATCGGTTACGAAGCATTGTTATGTGGTGCCGAGGTTCATGTGTTCGGAAAGCCATTCTATGCCGGTTGGGGATTAACAAAAGATCGTCAATCGATCCCGCGACGTGTACAGGACAGAAGTATTGATCAGCTGTTTTTCGCGGCGCATATTGCAATCGCTCAATATTGTCACCCAGTGAGCGGTGATGATTGGACGCTACGTGAATGTATTGAACATGTGTGCTTGCAACAGCGAGAATTTGCGCGCAATGCCCATGCGTTTGTCGGTGATGGCATCACCATGTGGAAGCGACGATACCTGAGACAGTTTCTACGTTCTCCAGAGGGGAGCATACGCTTCGCCAATGCGCATAGCGCTGGCGATGATGAAACAGCTCTGACCTGGAGTTTCCGCGATCAATCAGCGGGGTCGTCGCCTTCATCGTCTGCTGTTCATCGAGTGGAAGATGGTTTTCTTCGCTCCTGTGGACTTGGCTCTGATTTTGTTGCGCCTGCCTCAATCGTGGTTGATAGTGCCGGTTTGTACTTTGATCCGTCGACGCCAAGTGATCTTGAAAACCTGTTGGAACAGCGTGATTGCACACCGGATGATATCTATCGCGCAGTTCGCTTACGCCGGCAAATTTTGAGCGCTGGTGTGACGAAATATAATGTTGATGCAAACACGCGAAAAATTGAAGTACCAGCCAACAGGCGTTTTTTGCTGGTAGTTGGCCAGGTTGCCGATGATGAGTCGATCAAGCGTGGTTCGGTAGATGTCTGCGGCAACCTTGCACTCTGCGAAGCTGTAAAAATAGAAAACCCGGATGCCTACATCGTTTTCAAACCACACCCTGATGTCGTTAGTGGTAATCGCTTGGGCGCTATTCCGGATGAAATACTAGTCAATCTTGTTGATGCGGTAATCACGGACATCAGTATCATTGATTGCATTGAACAATGCGATGAGGTGCATACGATCACGTCTTTGTCTGGTTTCGAGGCCTTACTGCGTAATAAACCTGTAGTGACCTATGGTTTGCCATTCTATGCAGGATGGGGTTTAACTCAGGATCGTCACAACCTTGCACGTCGAACGCGAGTGCGTACCTTGGATGAGTTGGTTTATCTCACCTTGATCGTCTATCCAAAGTATCTGGATATTAATAGCGGTGAATTTATACAGCCTGAAGAGCTTGTCAGTATGATCTCTGAGGAAAGTCGCTCAGCGACTCACAGTGGGGTTTCTTCAGCGCCTACAAGGCGGCTTTGGCGCAAAGCGCAAAATATCGTTAAAGCAATGCGTTATCACGTCGCGTAAACAGGTTTTTCACTGTCGAGCGACAAGTTCGGATTCCAGTAGGGATCATCGCTGACCAATGCCGGCCAACGTTCGAGCAGGGTATTGCATTCGCTCTTGAACCGGGCTGCTTTTTCACTGGAATCGTCCGCGCCGCGAGATACGGATTCGTGATGTAGCAAGGTCACGTATGGTGCAAGAATATTACGATAATTTGCTGCAGCAACCCGCAAGCAAAGATCGACATCATTAAACGCGACTTTCAGATCTGTTTCGTCAAAACCACCACAGCTGATAAAAACATCGCGACGTATCGCGAGACAAGCTGCGGTCACGGCACTGCACTGATGGGCGAGGCGTAGCTTGTGTAAGTAACCAGTGTCTTGATCTGAGGCAAACCGATTGACATGGCCAGCAAGACCTTTCATGCCCATCACGATACCTGCATGCTGCACACGAGAATTAGCGTATAGCAAGCGAGCACCAACACACCCATGTTCGGTTTGGTGGGCGAGTGCAGTCAATTCGGTGAGCCAATGGCCATCGATAACTTCGGTGTCGTTGTTCAACAGTACAACAATGTCTGCTGACGATTCTCTAACGGCAGCATTGTTGATTGCCGAATAATTGAAATCACCGGGGAAGGGCATGAACGACACTCGAGCGTCATCCTGCAAGGACTTTAGATAGGAAAAAAATGCGGGATCGGAGCTGTCGTTATCAACGATGCGAATGTGATAATTAGGATAATCGGTCAGTTGCAGAATTGAATCGACACAGGCACGCAAAACAGGTTCGCGATCGCGTGTCGGGATAATAATGTCAACGCTTGGAGCTGGTTCGGGCAATGGCCATTGAGTGCGGAACAAGCCTGGAACGGTGGCGTCAGTTACACGAGGTCGAACCGTTGGGTCCGAAACCATGGCTTGCCAATATTTTTCAAGTGCTTTTCTGTCATTTTCATTGACGTGAAACCAGCGGTCGGAATTCTGTGACGCCTCAACTGAATACAACACTGCCGGCACTCTGAGAATTTCGTCTTTCGTGAGTACGCGGCTGGCACGCAGTAGAAAATCGTACTCTTTTGCATGTCCCAGTGTGTCGTCAAGACCGCCTAGCTCGTCGTACAGTGACTGGGTGCAGGCAAACACTCGACCAATATAGTTGCCCGAGCGTAACAGGGTGATGTCCCAGGATGGTTTCATAACACCATGCAGGACTTTCCCATCAGCGTCTACAATTTCATGATCGCAATAGCACAGCTTGATTTGCGGTTTAGCTTCAAGTTGGCTCTTAAAAATAGCCGTTGCCTCATCGTGCAGGCTTATCGCGTCATCGGTGACAACGACAGCATTTGTATGCTTGATATCAGCGACACCAAGCAATGCGCCAACCCCACGATCGGGATGCTGAGATAGCCAACGCTGATAGTTTGGCCCGTCACGGTAAGCACGCATAAATTCATCATAGGTGTCGTAGTTCACTGCCTGCCGACACTTTCTGTCCATGCGACTCTGCGCGAATTGTCGAGTCACCCGTGACAAGCTAACGTTAACCAAGCCCTGAGCGCTTTCATCTTCATTCAGCGATACCGGGACACCCTCGACTCGATTGGCGTTGTAGACGATACGCCGACTAAGTGAACTGACGCCCAATTGCAGTGAGGCCATGTGTTCACCGAGGTGAAGTTCAACGCTAGAACCCATTTGCGCAGTGCTAGATGACACAGTGAGCATGTACCAGCCAGCCGCCAACGGGGTCGCCGACTTGGATTGATCGTTGATAGGCAGATCAACGATCAATCCAAGTCGGCGCCGTAGCCACGCCCCAAGGCCTTGGTAGTTAATCATGATAGAGGTCGCAACATTCCAGAAAGTATAGCGTGAAGCTCATCACGCGTTTGTTTCAGAGCATTTCACTTATCAGGTGAAATCATCCTCCAAAACGGAACCGCATCAACATTTCCGATGGATTCGCCTAGCGCTCGGAATCTTGTAGGAGCATCATGGGCGGCATAATAAAAATAATAAATCTGATCCTTCAAATGTCTAATTTCCATTTTCCAAAAATAGCGGCCTTATTAGCAGTTTCTGCACTGTCTGCTTGCGGCGGCGGTGGTTCTAATAACGCTTCTCGATCTCTCGACATCGTTCTTAATGATGCGCCAGATATCAATACTGTATCTGTGGATTCAGGGCCTACATCGCGTTGGTCGGACCCGGCTACCTGGGGTGGTTCGGTCCCAGCTGATGGCGCGGATATCATGGTGCCACGTGGACAGACTATTATTCTGGACCGCAACGTATCGGCTGCGACACTGACTGTAAATGGCACTTTGATTTGTGATAACCGCGATCTTGAGCTGAGTGCTCGCTGGATCATGGTTCACGGTAAGCTCGAATGTGGTACGGAATCAGAACCTTTTCAAAATCAATTTAATATCACGCTAACTGGTAATGACCGTAATGAATCGGTCATGGGCATGGGTACCAAGACTCTGTCAACCATGGGCGGCGGCATTATTTCTCTTCACGGTCAGCCACGTACGAGCTGGTTGATGCTTGATGGAACAGTCAACCCTGGCTCGCGTGATATTCGCACCGAATACCCTACCGGCTGGCGCAAAGGTGATGTCATTGTTGTGTCGTCAACCGATGACTCAATGCATCATGCTGAGACTCACGTTATTGATAGCATCGATGGCACGTCAATCAGATTAAATCAAGCGATGCAGTATCGTCATTTTGGCGAAGTGCAGTCGTTCCATAATGGACAACGCAATTGGGAGGTCGATACACGGGCCGAAGTTGCTTTGCTGTCCCGAAATATTCGAATTCAAGGTGATGAAGCATCAGAGCAAAATCGCTTTGGCGCTCACGTCATGATCATGGAAGGTTCGATTGGCCTGATTTCAGGTGTTGAATTTCGTCGTGTAGGCCAAGAGGGCATTCTTGGTCGGTATCCCTTCCATTGGCACCACGCTAATAACGTTGAAGGACAGTACATCCGCAATTCATCAATTGTCAGAAGTTATAACCGTTGTATCACTGTTCATGCCTCGCACAACGCACTTGTTGAAGACAATGTCTGTATGGATCATGTGGGTCATGGCTACTTCCTCGAGGATGGTGGTGAAACCGGTAATGTATTCAAAAACAATTTGGGTTTGGTAACGCGTCGCCCGAGAGACGAAGTTGCGTTGATTCCAAGCGATATTCAGCAGGGCGAAGCTGCTCGCGGGCCGTCAACGTTCTGGATTTCAAACCCGGATAATACGTTTATTGGTAACGCTGCTGCGGGTTCTGATGGTCTGGGATTCTGGTACGACACGGAAGAGACTGTTACGGGTTCTTCAGCGAGTCTTTCGCGCTACCAAGGCATCTCACCGATGTACTCAAAATTCGGTGTATTCAAGGATAACCGAGTGCATTCGTCTGATATGGGTTTCAGCTCGTGTTCTCTTGCAAGTGGGCCGGCTGGCTACTTGCCACCGACACGCGCGAACTATCACAACTTGACTGTGTTTGCTGGTGGCGATGGTTCTGTTTGGCCATGTGAAGGTAACCAGATTTTCACTGAACTCAAAGTGACTGATACTGGCCATGCACATCATGCTGGTTTCGTTGCCCCACGTCCCGTTACTGTCCAGGATTCATTGTTTGTTGCAAACAGTAAGCTTTCTGAAGGTGGTCGTGGTCGCCAGCGCAGTGCGATTGGCATCTATGATTTTGGAGTTGATTTACGTGATGTGCACTTCGTCAATTTCAACAATGAGTACGGTGGCAATTTCATGTTTGGTGCCCGTGATGCGGATGTACGTATCACGAGTAATCCAGTGTCTGGCATAACATTAGCGGATTCTTACCTTTACTATGATCGTCGCAACCGAGCTGAAGACATGCGGCCATCTGCCTGGGGTGCTGTCATACATGATGAGGACGGCAGTTTTGGACTGGGCGCCGATACCGCTTTGGTTGCTGATCATCCGCTGATGACTGATTCAACTTGTACAGATGTGTTCGCAACAGGGCGCTTATGTGATAACCGCTATGTACGTGTAAAACTTGATTTTGCGGGTCGTAAGAATCTGCCACCAGCAAAGCATCTGCGCAGTGATGGACGCGAAGCGATCGGCGAGCCATTGATGGAGCGCGCACATTATCAGAGTGTGGTTTCCGTCAATCACAATCGATATCACTATGCATACGAATTTGACGCAAGTGTACTTAGTGCAGGGTCGCTTACTGCAAGCATGCAGTTTGCGCACGATCAAGATACTGCAGTACTTGAATTTCGTAACTTACCGTCCAACGCATCGGTAAGAACGTCTGGTTATTCTGCAGCTAACAACATTGATGCGCTCAAACAGGGACCAGGAGGTCAGTTCCTGCGACAGGGCCAGTCCTTGTTTGTCAAAATGAAAGCTAAAGGTGAGCGTTGGAGTGCTAAGGATCAAGTATCATTCGGTTGGTAAGACCATTGATGAACAACATCGCCTGATAGAGTTGTCAACGAGATATTCTCGATAATCAGGCTGCTGGCTTCAGCTGAAATTTCCAGCTGCAAGCTGTCAATATCGTCAACACTGTCGATGAGAACTTCAAGTACCTGAGATTTAGAGTTGCCAAGGAGGGCAGAGGACAAAGAATTCTCAGTGGAAAATTCTGCATATTCCGAGCGCCAACGGGCGAGAAGCTCAGCATCTGCATCAGCGCGATAGCTGATGCTCAAAGTAGCTGCTTCGTTCAAGTAAATATTGTCTGTTGTCACCACCATTGGCGCGGCATTGTTAGTAGATGACACAATAAGCTCACCCGAACCTTCTGCGAGCGTGGTTCCATTGGACCCATGCCAACTATCAATCTGTGAAAAGCGTTGTGGTGCGTTGCCCAGCAAACGATTTTCAAGTGGTAAGAAGATTGTATCTTCCGGCGCTTCAAGGCTAAGCGACATTGAAAGTTCGCCAGTGTCGTCAAATTGTAGAATGACTAAATTGTCCTTTTCCGAAAGCGGTGGATTCACATAATTCAATGGCAGTTGAGTACGATTACTCCAAACTTCCTGGCCGTCAACATATGCCGATCCTGAGAAAAACAGGTTTTTGTTGAATATCTTGTTCGCTGTAATTTCGATGAACGGGTCCCAGCTGCTCATTCGCGACAACGGTATCGCGACAAGCACCGACTCACCACGCTCTAAGTTTGGATCTTCCCGCAGGAGGAATCTACTGGTTTCATCTGTCGTATCACGTGATAGCTCACGCCAGGCGAGTGCGGGGTTAGGCTCGAGGTTCGCAAATTCTTCGCTGCTATAGCTTGAGTAAAAGCTTGCCATTGTTGAAGCGTTAGACGTCGGTATCGGATTGGATACTTGAATTCTTCCTATTGGATACGATTTTCTTGCTGTCCAGCTGTTTTTGGTCGTGACTTCTTTCAAACGTCGACGCATTTCTTGACGAACTGATTCATACGCAGCATCAGCGTAAACGCTGAGTGTCTCTTTAGGGTCGTTAACCAGATCGTAGAGTTCGTAGTGTCCTTCTACCTCGAGTGACTTGATAAGCTTGTACTCGTCGGTGCGCACAGCTGCCTGAGCCTTCTCATACATCAAGAACAACTCTTGGCGCCATTGGTTGTTTGTAGTGTTCTCATTCAGTTTACGCATACTTGAACCAGACATATACGCAGGAATATCAGCCTCGGCATAGTCCAGTATGGTGGGTGCTATGTCGAGCGTGCTGACCAGCTCGGTAAAACGCCTGCCAGTATCTTCTGCACCAGGAAAGTCGACCAATAGCGGTACGCGAATAGGTTCCTCATAAACCATGTGCTTTTCAGTCAGGCCGTGATCACCCAGGCTGTAGCCGTTGTCGCTGGTGTAAATAAAGAGTGTATTGTCTTCCTTTTCACGGGCACTGGTCGCTGATCGGATGGTGCCGATAGAATCATCCAATCCGAGAATTGCTCGGTAGTGAAATTTTATGTATTGGCTCCAACTGTCATTAAAACAATTGAGGCCACAGTGAAAATTTTCCATGCCCAGCCAATCCTTGATTGACTGTAGCTTGCCGCTGACAGAAAAATCCTCGTTATAGGTATCGGGTTGTGGAATATCAACGTCGTCAAAACTGTTCTTGTAACGCTCTGGGTGTTCAAATTCCAGATGCGGTGCCTTGAGTCCTACCATTAAAAACAGGGGTTGGTCTGAATCACGGTTACGTTCAATAAAGCTCTTCGCTTTAAGCGCAAGCACATCATCGACGTATCCTTGATATCGCGTTTTTACACCATTGATATAAATATCCGGATCAAAAAACTTTCCAAGCCAGTCAAAACTCTCCCAGTGATCAAAACCCTTTTTCGGATTGGAACCGTCACCAAGATGCCATTTCCCAATATAGGCAGTCTTGTAGCCCGCGTCCTGAAGGTTCTCTGCAAAGGTTTTTTGCGTGGTGAGAAATGAATTATTTTTCCAAAGGATTCTTGGTGTGCTTGCCTGATGAACCTCACGTCCGGTCAGAATTGCTCCGCGCGATGGCGAGCAGAGTGCCATTGGCACGAAGGCGTTTTCCATCATGGCGCCTTCATTTGCGAGCGCATCCATGGCAGGCGTGTTCAGAAAAGCATGACCGCGGGCGCTTTGCAGATCCCAGCGCATATCATCGGAAACTACCAGGACGATATCGGGCCGTTTATCAGGATTTGCCGCAACGGGTGATAGATCTTCGCCAGATGAGCACGCGCTGAGCAGGACGAGGCTCCCGAGAAGAAGTCGGGTCATTCTAGGCAGTGTCGTGTTCACGGTATTTGGTCTTGATTGGAACCCTGACAGTGGCGCAACTAGCGTGCCATCGCTATTCGTAAGTGGCACGTTTTCTGTATTTCCACTGCAATTCGACTCTTTGGATCACGCCACGTGATTGCCTATCACATCCTCTGCCACGATAACTTTCCGCAAGTGGCAAAGCTATTGGATGCGCTCTATAGCGCTGATGATGTGTTTCTTATTGACGTTGATGACGGTAAGTCTCCAAACACGACGGCCATAGAGCGTTTTATATCGCGTGAGAATGTCCATATCAACCATGACAAGAATATAGGTTGGGGTGGTGCTGGAACTTTGCGCAAAACCATTCGTGGTGCTTTTTATCTACTTGATGCAGATAAGCGCTGGGACTATTACGTTACCCTGAGTGGACAAGACTTGCCATTGCAGTCACCGGATGCGATCAAAACAAGACTCGCAACTGGGCTTGATGACAACATCAGCTATATACGCGCCGTTGAGCACAAGCCTGAACGCGTGGAAGATCACGAGATATTTAACCCTACACAGGAAGTACGTCAATGGGGCGATCGTGGTCACACCAAAATTTTTGGCAAACCTGGCACTATTCATCCGAAAGCAATGACGGCAGTAAGGTGGTTGGTCGACGTAACTGAAGTCGGTGAGAAAGGCGAAGTCTATGTAGGTACCTGCGACCCACTGCTATTGCGCCGCCGTCAGGATTTCTTTTCCCGCCATGCGTTTCATTTGGGTGCTAACTGGTTCAACCTGAATCGCACCATGCTTGAGCATATGCGTGAGGATCCATTTGCCTATGAGCTTTTCGATGTCGTCCGGACCACTTTCATTCCAGACGAATGTTACTTTCAGACCTATATCAAGAATTCGCCGTTCCGAGAGCAAACTAGCAAAGAGTATGGGCGACTGATTTTGCGCCCTGGACCGGTGCCTCGGGTCAAGGTGTTTGATATGGGTGATTGGGCGGAGATTGACGCCTCAGATGACCTGTTTGGACGGAAATTTGACACTAACCACGATTCTGAGGTGGTGGATGCAGTGTTAGCCAGAGCAGCTTGATTCGACTAACTATGGGTATGAATAACCTACAGAAGTGTGAGCAGCTGCCGATAACAAGGCTACACAGGCAGGTGCAATGTATTACCTGCAAGAGCAACAAGAATGCAGCTAGATAAAAATACCAACAACAATATTGCTGAGCTTCCGACACGACAATCGGTTTCGACACGACGGTCGGTGTTGTTGTTACAGGGTCCAGTGGGTCCTTTTTTCAGCCGATTTGGCGATGATCTCGAATCTCGTGGATTCAATGTCTTCAAGGTCAATTTCAATGGCGGCGACAAGTTTTTCTACAAGCGCCCTCAATCTGTTGATTTCACTGGTGAAATCAGCGAATGGGAAGCCTATCTCGAACGCTTGGTTGTCAATAAGGAAATAGGGCGGTTCTATCTGTTTGGTGACTGCCGTGTTTATCACCGCGTTGCCAAGACTGTAGCGGCCCGACATGGCGTGCGAGTTTTCGTTTTCGAAGAAGGTTATATACGCCCTAACTACATTACGCTTGAAGAGGGTGGAGTTAACGGTAATTCAAGCATGCTTGACGGTGTAACCCCGTTTAGTGCCGAGGCACATAATTTACCGGACAAGATCTTATCCACAAAACGTGTGTTTATAACCGCGGCCTTGTATTCAATGATTTACTACTGGGCTAGTTCATTCTACGGCTCATTGTTCAAAAAATATCAACATCATCGACCATTCGGTTGGTTTTCAGAAGGTTCAATATGGATTCGCTCAGGGATACGCAAATGGCGTTATACCCGTCGCGAGCGAAACATGATCAAAGATATTGTTTCGCAGTTTGACAAGAATTATTTTCTCTGTCCTCTGCAAGTGCATTGCGATATGCAGGTAATGGTGCACTCTGACTACAATTCAATCGAACACTTTATTGGAGATGTGCTTGCCTCCTTTGCGGAGAACGCACCCGAAAATAAAGCGATCGTACTCAAACATCATCCGCTGGACCGAGGCTATACGGACTATACCGTGCTGATCGCCAATTTGGTTGGAGAGCTTGGTTTACAGGGGCGAGTGTTCTATGTACACGATGTATGCTTACCGACTTTGTTGAAACACGCTGAAGGTTCGGTTTTGATCAACAGCACAGTTGGTATGTCATCACTGTTTCATGGCACACCAGTAAAAACGCTTGGGAAAGCTGTCTATAACCTTCCAGGGCTTACCTCTCAGCTACCGCTTGATAAATTCTGGTCCAATCCAGGTTCGGTTGACGAGTCGGCTTATCAAAACTACCGTAAGTTTCTGATTTTACGTAACCAGCTCAATGGCAATCTGTATCGCCCACTCAGTAACGACAGCGCTGCAGGAATAATCTGGTCTGATCAACTCTCTGCGCAACATACATTTGATGAATCAACAGAAAATGTAGCACTACCAAGGCTACGTTTAGTTGGTGGTCTTTCACACGATTTACAATCATCGTCCAATGATGACGATGCGGAAGCAGCGTAATACTCAGTAAACTGTACGGCTACGGTCTGCGACGCGCATTGCCTCGTTGATACTGATCTCACCATCAGCAGCAAGCTTAAGTAAGCGCTTGTCTAAATTCAATGACCTATCAAGCGTCGCCAAAGCGGCTTTGATATTCCCATTCAACAAGTTTTCACGGGTATCAGCTGATGGTTCAATGATCTGGAATACATTCTTGAATCCTGCAATACCCGTTTGATGGCATTCACTGCATCCGGGCGATACGATGTAGGATCTTTCCATATTCACGGTTAGCCAATCTGAGAAGTTATCGCTTATACGAGGCTGAATGCCACTTATCCATGCAGATTCTTCATCATTTGGATTACTCGTTCGGAAGCAACTCTGACACAGCGTCCTTACTCGATGCTGAACCACAATAGCTTGTAAGCTTGTAGCAATCCACTGAGGGGTCGCGCCATCGGATAACAGCTGGTGAATCGATACCTTGGAGTCGATACCGGACATACAACTGATGACGTATTGGTCAAATTGATACAGTTGCGCGCGATCAACTGCTGGCAGAGGATTAACAGTAACCACTGCATCTGCGTCCATTTTCACTGCGCGTTGCCAATGCTTGCTGCTTAGCGACTCACAGTGATCGCTGCCTGGATAAATTACCTGATTGATTCGAGGTAAATAAGGATGTACCAATGATTCCGCAGCAATGATTTTACGATCCGGTGAATTGAGGTCCTGCGCCATCGCGCGAATCACAGCGGCCCTTGCCAGTGGATCACTGCCCAATACCAGCAACATCCCACTGGCATCATTGAGCAATTCACGGACTTTCCCTAGCTGCTTACGCTCAAAACCTAACTCGTCGAGTGTTGGTCGATAATCTGGGTTAACAATCAAGGAGAAAAAGAAACTTGACCCAGAGCTGGTCTCAATACAGTCAACACTGACAATCAGTGTCGTCTTGTCGCGTTGAAGTTTCAAAAACTGCCGTGTTCGTGCTTTGGCCGGTATTTCAACATCCCATAGACGTTCAACGAGAACTCTAAGTGCGCTTATCAGTTCATCAGTTGAACGGAGTAATTCTTCATCGAAGTTTGCTACGCCGCGACTGCGCAAACGATAGTGATCATGTTCGGGTTCAATATGCAGGGACTGAATATGGGTGTCAGCCGCTTTGGTGAGCAGAGTATGCCACCAGGCCCACGCTTTACTGAGTTCGTGAGATTCTGTGCGCTGCAGCACATTGACGTCGGCCGCTATTGGCGGAAGATGAACGGTGCTGGTATTGCTTGTGCCAGGGGCGGGCGCCATTGAGTCGAATCAACACGTGGTTACCCCTGTTATATCGGCGCAAAACCTGATTGGCTGATAGGTATGCGCCTTGTCGGTCTCAACGATGTGAAACTCTAGCCACCAATGTAACAGTTCAGTGACTCAGCCAACGCGAAGCAGCGAGCGCCCGCAGGGCATTGACTACCCGCTGGCAATGGTTTGGAACCGCTAGGACAGGAGTTGCCGCGTTCGCCGGTGCACCATCCGCCATCATTCAGTTGATAACAAGCGGCATCATCCAGTAAACATTGTGATCGCGATGTAATTTCGATATCGCCGCTTTTGCACACATCAGAACGGGTTCGCGATTCCGCATTCGAAGGCGATCCACCACCACTTGCAGCGCAGGCGGATAACAATGCAACGACAAAAATAACAGCCAGGTGCTTAAACATTTGATTGTTATTAATCACTTGAAGTAAATGGGTTGCACGCTTCCATTGGCGATTTTTTCCCGCCATTCTGCAGGACCAGTGCGGTGCACCGCTCCACCTTTGCTATCAACAGCAACGGTTACCGGCATGTCTTCAACAACAAATTCGTGGATTGCCTCCATGCCTAATTCTTCAAACGCAACAATGCGCGATTGTTTTATAGCTTTGGAGACAAGATAGGCAGCGCCGCCTACAGCCATCAAGTAAACGGCACCATGTTTTTTGATGGCGTCGATACCGGTATCTCCACGTTCGGCTTTGCCGATCATGCCAAGCAAGCCAAACTTGTCCAGCATCATTTCGGTAAAACCATCCATGCGCGTTGCGGTGGTAGGTCCTGCTGGTCCAACAACCTCATCTCTAACCGCATCAACGGGACCGACGTAGTAAATGAACTTGCCATTGAAGTCGATGCCTTCAGGCAGCTCTTCACCTGATTCAAGAAGTCTTTGAATGCGTTTATGTGCTGCATCGCGACCGGTCAACATGGTGCCTGATAGCAGCAGTGTTTCACCCGGTTTCCAGGTTTTGACGTCCTCGGCGGTTACGGTATCTAGATTCACTCTTCGTGAATCGTCACCCGCATCCCAGGTGACATCGGGCCAATCATCGATTGAAGGTGGTGTTTGAAAGGCGGGCCCGCTGCCATCGAGCTTAAAATGTGCGTGACGGGTTGCCGCGCAATTCGGAATCATTGCAATCGGTAGGGATGCTGCATGTGTTGGGTAATCCAGAATCTTTACATCTACGACTGTCGTCAATCCACCCAGACCCTGAGCACCGATACCCAGCGCATTGACCGCTTCAAATATTTCGAGCCTTAACTCTTCAGCACGTGTCTGTGGCCCACGATCCTTAAGCTCCTGGATATTGACCGGTTCCATCAACGATTGCTTCGCCAACACTGCTGCTTTTTCCGAGGTACCGCCTATACCGATGCCAAGCATGCCGGGTGGGCACCAACCTGCACCCATGGTCGGAACGGTTTTAACTACCCAATCAACAATGCTGTCGCTTGGATTAAGCATCGCAAGCTTTGACTTGTTCTCGGAGCCACCACCCTTGGCAGCAATCTCGATTGATACCTTGTCACCTTTAACAATTTCGGTGTGGATTACGGCAGGCGTATTGTCACCCGTGTTTTTTCGTTTTCCAGCAGGGTCGTCGAGGATGGATGCGCGCAGCGTATTGTCCGGGTCTGTGTAGGCACGCCTCACGCCTTCGTTGATCATGTCGCTAAGGCTGAGGTCAGCGTCCCACTGCACATTCATGCCCACCTTGACGAAGACGGTCACAATGCCCGTGTCCTGACAGATAGGGCGCTTACCCATTGCGCACATGCGTGAATTGACCAGAATCTGCGCCATTGCATCGCGCGCGGCTTTTGATTCTTCACGTTGCCAAGCCGCGTAAACAGCGTCAATGTAGTCCTTTGGGTGGTAGCAGGACATGAATTGCAAGGCGTCAGTAACACTGTCGATCAGATCGTCTTGTTTGATAGTGGTCATTTTTTAGACGTACTCTTTATTGTGCTCGGCCAATCATTGCATAAGGATACCCCTTGACGAGCTGGACGCAAGTCGGCAATATCGCGTCATGTGCAACATTTTCTCAATTCAAGACTGGCGCTGGCGAAGCTGATCGACCGCATCGTCTGGCCGTACGATCCCATCGGCCTCACCCCAAAAGCCCTGTTTTATTGAGAATTGCCTGATATGAATGCACACGACTTCGAGCGCTATAGCGCCGAGGGTTACACCCGAATTCCTTTGTCCGTCGAGCTGATCGCTGATCTTGACAATCCCTTGTCATGCTTTTTGAAATGCGCCGACCTGCCGTATTCTTTTCTGCTCGAATCGGTGCAAGGTGGTGAGAAATGGGGACGTTACTCGATCATCGGTCTGCCGAGCCGAACTGTCATAAGAATTCGTGGTAACGACATTTCCATCGAACATGACGGTGAGGAGATCGAAGCGCTTAAAGTCGATCAGCCCCTGGACTGGATTGCCGAATACCAATCTCAGTTCTGCGTACCGAATATTGCCGGCCTGCCAAGAATTACCGGTGGACTGGTTGGTTATTTTGGTTACGACACGGTGCGTTATATCGAACCAAGACTTGGTGCAAATCCACATCCTGATCCACTCGATAATCCAGATATATTGTTGATGGTAACCAACGAACTGGTTGTCTTTGATAACTTGAGTGGCAAGTTGACCATCATCGTATTGGCTGAGGCAAGTGGTGATGCATCGCGCATTGATGGTTTAAACCGACTCTCCGTACTACATGATCAAATTCGTGCGCCAATGCCTGAACGAGAAACCACTAGCAGCCAAACGAAGGTTAGTGAAAAGGATTTCGTCAGCGGGTTTACCGAAGAAGGTTACAAAAAAGCGGTCACCAAGATTCGTGAATACATAGCAGCTGGCGAGTGTATGCAGGTGGTTCTTAGTCAGCGCCAAACCATCCCATTTGAAGCGCCACCCCTGGATCTTTACCGGGCACTGCGCACGCTTAACCCGTCACCGTACATGTTCTACCTGAATCTTGGTGATCATCACGTTGTCGGTGCTTCACCAGAAATCCTGGTACGACTGGAAGATGGGGAAGTGACCGTTCGTCCGTTGGCAGGTACAAGGCCGCGTGGTTCAACGGAGGCGGAAGACAAGGCTCATGAAGAAAGTTTGTTGAAAGATCCGAAGGAGCTGGCAGAGCATCTGATGCTGATTGATCTCGGGCGCAACGATATAGGACGTATTGCCGAGACTGGGAGTGTTGAAGTCACCGATAAATACAGCGTTGAACGCTATTCCCACGTAATGCATATCGTTTCAAATGTCGTTGGCAAATTAAAAGCTGGTATGCAACCACTGGATGTACTTAAAGCAACCTTTCCTGCGGGTACTTTGTCAGGTGCGCCAAAGGTTCGAGCAATGGAAATCATTCAGGAGCTTGAGCCAGTAAAACGTGGTGTGTACTCAGGGGCCGTCGGTTATCTATCCTGGAACGGAAACATGGACACGGCAATTGCAATTCGTACTGCGGTTGTCAAGAACGGTGAACTCAGCATTCAAGCAGGCGCCGGTATCGTCTACGATTCCGACCCTGATAGCGAGTGGTTGGAAACTCAGGCCAAGGCTCGAGCGATATTTCGGGCAGTCGCCATGGCAACAAGTGGAATTGAAAAACGGCCGGAATTTTTAGACGGAGAAGCATCATGATTGCCGTCATCGATAACTACGATTCGTTTACGTACAACCTTGTTCAGTATCTTGGTGAGCTCGGCGCTACGGTCAAAGTGTTCCGAAATGATGCTGTCACAGTGGCGGAACTACAAGCACTTAAACCCCAGGCCCTGTTGTTATCGCCAGGACCAAGCGTGCCGGACAGCGCCGGTATAACGCTTGATGCGCTGCAACAACTCGATGCATCGTTACCCATATTAGGCGTCTGCCTCGGTCATCAAAGTATCGGTCAACATTTTGGTGGGCGCATTGTTCGAGCTGGTGAAATCATGCACGGCAAACTCTCTGAGCTGCACCACACAGGGCAAGGCGTCTTTAAGGGATTACCAAGTCCCTTTAACGTGACAAGGTATCACTCACTGGTTATCGAGAAATCGTCACTGCCAGAATCTTTGGAAGTCACCGCCTGGACGACAACACCAAGCGGTGAAGTGGAAGAAATCATGGGTGTTCGACACAAGACGCTCAACGTCGAAGGGGTGCAGTTTCACCCTGAATCAATCAGTAGCGAGCATGGCCATGCCTTACTGAAAAATTTTATAATCAGATTCGCTCAAGCAACGTGAGATCGATGATATGAATATTCAAGATGCACTTCACCGCTTGCTCGAAGGTGAAAACCTTGACGGTGGCGAGATGAGCGAGGTCATGCAGCAAATCATGACGGGCGAAGTCACCCACTCAATGATCGTCGGTTTCCTTGTCGCTCTGCGTATGAAAGGCGAAACGGTCGATGAAGTTGCCGCTGCCGCCAAGGTCATGCGGAGTCTTGCCGAGCGGGTCAATCTCGCTGATGACACGGCAATAGATATTGTCGGAACTGGCGGTGATACAACGTCGACCTTCAATATTTCAACTTGTAGTGCCGTGGTTGCATCGGCCGCAGGGGCAAAAGTTGCCAAGCACGGTGCTCGCTCTGTGTCGAGTAAATCTGGTGCGGCAGATTTACTTGAAGCCGCTGGAGTCAATATCAGTTTGAATGCAGAGCAGGTGGGGGCTTGTATCGCTGAACTTGATCTCGGGTTTATGTTCGCACCGCAACATCACAATGCCATGAAGCATGCGATTGGTCCTCGTCGTGAGCTTGGTGCCCGCACCATTTTCAATTTGCTTGGCCCTCTTACGAACCCCGCTGGCGTAAAACGTCAGTTACTTGGTGTCTTTGCCAAAGCTTGGGTAAGACCAATAGCGGATGTATTGCAACAACTCGGCAGCGAACATGTTCTGGTGGTTCACGGAAACCATGGGATGGATGAAATCAGTGTCAGCAGTTCCTCGAGTGTTGCGGAGCTTAAAAACGGCGTGGTTACCGAGTATGAAATCAACCCACGAGATTTCGGTATGCCAGAGTCACCACTTAGCGATATTCAGGTTGCGGGCCCGGAAGAGAGTCTTGCCATGGTCAATGCCGTTTTGAACAATACTCCAGGAGCTGCACGTGATATCGTCGCTTTGAACAGTGGTGCCTCTATCTGCGTTGCTGGTCTTGCCGACGACATTGCGGGTGGAGTAGAGCAAGCGCTTGCGGCAATAGCTGATGGGCGAGCACGAAAAAAACTTGATGATCTAGCAACATTCAGTTCTAGCTTCGCCTCATGAACTCAGGTATCAACAAAGATGTGCCAGACATCTTAAAAAAAATCCTGAACCGTAAACTTGAAGAGATCTTTGATCGAAGCTCTCACACAAGCATCGAGACGCTAAAAGAAACAGCTGCCAAAGCCGACACGCCCCGTGGTTTTTCCCAAGCGATAAGACAGCGATTAGATGCCGGTCAGTCAGCCGTTATAGCTGAAATAAAAAAAGCATCACCAAGCAAGGGCGTTTTGCGTGAAGACTTCAACCCTGGAGAAATCGCGAAGGCTTATGCTCAAAGTGGGGCTGCCTGCCTATCGGTTTTGACAGACAAGGATTTTTTCCAGGGAAGCGAATCCGCGTTACAAAGCGCAAGAGCCGCTTGTGCTCTTCCGGTTATTCGCAAGGATTTTTTAATTGATGCCTATCAAGTACTCGAAGCCAGGGCTATTAGTGCCGATTGCATTCTTTTAATTGCGGCAGCACTTAACGATAAGCAACTCGCTGAGCTATATCAACAGGCGGTTGAGCTCGGTATGGATGTGCTTGTTGAAGTGCATGACAGGGAAGAGCTTGAACGCGTTCTGCCACTAAAACCTATGTTGCTCGGTATCAATAACCGGAATTTAAGAACCTTCGATGTCAGCCTCAACACAACGCTAGATCTATTGGCAGATATACCAAAAGACAGCATCACGGTAACTGAAAGCGGAATATTGACGGTTGCAGATGTTGAATTGATGAGAAGGCATGGCATTGACGCCTTTCTTGTTGGTGAAGCTTTTATGCGCGCCGATAATCCTGGCACCGCGCTGGAGAAACTATTTACAACGTCAAAAACCTAAAAAAGTTGCAGACATAAAAAAGGCCGGAACTCGTATGAGTTCCGGCCCCGACTAACTAATCCTGTTACTCGTTATACCGCCATCATCCTTATTGGCTACCTTCTCGACAACGCTCAGCGTGTGCCGTAGATTACCATCGTCTTACCGCGGGCATGAATAAGGCCGCGATCTTCGAGTTCCTTTAGAACTCTGCCCACCATCTCACGTGAGCACCCAACGATTCGGGCTATTTCCTGACGAGTGATGCGAATCTGCATTCCATCAGGGTGTGTAATTGCATCCGGCATCTTGGCAAGATCAAGCAGAGTGGAAGCCACTCGGCCTGTGACATCGAGGAAAGCGAGATCGCGAACCTTGATGCTGGTCTTACGCAGACGGGAAGCCATCTGTGTCGTCAGTGCATACAGAAGTTCTGGCTGGTCAGCCGAAAGTCTGCGGAACTGATCGTAGTTCATCTCGGCGAGCTCGCATTTAACGCGGGCAACTACCCAGGCACTACGTTGTGATTCTTCGTCAAATAAACCCATCTCACCGAAGAAGTCGCCAGCGCTTAAATACGCAAGAACGATTTCGCGGCCATCATCGTCTTCGATGACAACACTGACAGAACCGTCGACGATGTAATATAAGGTCTCGGGAACGTCACCATGGTGGATGATCGTAGTTTTTGCCGGATATTGACGGCGGTGGCTGCTTCTAAGAAACAGATCCAACCATTCAACAGGCGGCGGTGCAATTCGTGGCGCCAGCATTCTAATCTCTCTCCGTACTCAAAGTTTGCGCAAGAACGTGGGTGAATCGATTCCTCATAATCAGGGGATTTCCCAAGCTGTTTTGTCTAACGTCAAACATTGATCGGCGGTCTTTTTGAATTCTTCAGTGAAATCGGTACCATTTCTACCGTAACTGGCTCACATGAGGTTAAAAATCGGTGCAAGCACGTATTAAATGGCTCGATCATATGAGCTTTGTCGGCGAATCTGGCAGTGGTCACTCTATTGTCCTCGATGGGTCTCCGGAGCACGGAGGCCGTAATCTCGGTGTCCGCCCCATGGAAATGCTACTTATCGGCATGGGAGGGTGCACCGCGTTCGATGTTG
Source organism: uncultured Granulosicoccaceae bacterium (assembly GCA_964594905.1). Taxonomy (GTDB): domain Bacteria; phylum Pseudomonadota; class Gammaproteobacteria; order Granulosicoccales; family Granulosicoccaceae; genus Granulosicoccus. Next base: position 30,762 of record CAZQOI010000008.1, on the reverse strand, counting down.
TGTTGATGTTGCAAAAGTCTCGCCAGAACGTGAAAGATCTAGAAGTCTTGTTAAATGCGGACCGCCAAGATGACATTCCGCAGGTATTTACGAAAATAGTGGCTCACTTCAAAGTTTATGGCGAAAACCTGAATCCAAAGCATGTCGAGCGAGCGGTAAACCTGTCTGCCGAGAAGTATTGCTCGGCCAGTCGGATGCTCGAGAAAACCGCTGAAATCAGTTACACCTGGGAAATTGTCGAAACTGACAATAATTCGTCGGACTAGGCAGCTCACCCTAGCCAAATGTGTCGTAAAAGTAAAAAACCTGCCTGGAGGAGGAAAGCTGGCCTGTTCATTGCAATTTGTCTGGCTGCGCAAGCAAAGTTTTTCTCCTCCATCATCCCTGGATGGTTTACAGCGCGGCCCCAGAGGCCGCGCTGAATTTTTTCTCCTTCAATCCCTCCCTACGCTTGAGTCTCAGATTAATAGCCTCTACAATGGCGGGCTACTAATTCTACCGTCCTGCCGAGATTCCCCCAGTGAATAACACTACCGTCAGCGCCAAACCGGCTGAGGTCAAGCGCGAATGGTTCGTCATCGATGCCGAAGGCAAGACCTTGGGCAACGTGGCTACCGAATGTGCCCGCCGACTGCGTGGCAAACACAAAGCTATCTATACCCCGCATGTCGACACCGGTGATTACATCGTTGTCATTAATGCGGCCAAGGTCGTTGTCACAGGCAACAAGGCCAAGAACAAGATGTATCACCACCACACGGGCTACATCGGCAATCTGAAGTCAGTCAGTTTCGAAAAACTGCAACAGACTCACCCAGAGCGAATCATTGAGCTTGCAGTAAAGGGCATGCTGCCGAAAAACCCACTGGGCCGTGACATGTATCGAAAGCTTCGCGTCTTCGCCGACGCCAAGCACACACATGCCGCCCAGCAACCAAAGCCTCTGGAGATCTAATTCGATGGCAGCGCAACATTATTACGGCACTGGCCGTCGCAAATCATCGACAGCTCGCGTATTCATGAGCAATGGTTCTGGTCAAATTATCGTCAACGATAAGCCACTGGACGAGTATTTCGGTCGAAAGACAGCCCATATGATTGTTCGTCAGCCGCTCGAGCGTACCGAGACTCTGGCCAACTTCGATTTCAAGATCACCGTCAAGGGCGGTGGTGGCAGTGGCCAGGCCGGTGCAATTCGCCTCGGTATCTCGCGCGCTTTGCTTGCTTACGATGAAACCCTTCGTTCACCTCTACGTGGTGCAGGCTTCCTGACACGCGATGCGCGTGAAGTCGAAAGAAAGAAAGTCGGCCTGCGCAAAGCACGTAAAGCGACTCAGTACTCGAAGCGTTAAGCTCCGTTTCAAAAAGCGCTACCCAAAAGCCGCGTTTATCGCGGCTTTTTTGTGTCTGTAAATCAGCTGTCATGCCTTTTAGTACAAGACGTCTGTCAACGAGACTCTTATACTGTGTCAATTCCGATGCAAATCCACGGACATGACATCGCTTGATCCAGGGCATGTGTCGCTGCCAAAAGGCGCCACGCGAGAAATACCCTACAACTACACGTCCTTTACCGATCCTGACGTTACCAAACGCTATTTAGGTGAGGCTGGATGGGATTTGATCGAAGGTCTGCGTAACCAGCGACGCACAGGGCAGTCTGCGCGCATGTTGTTTGAAGTCCTGGGTGACATGTGGATCATCGACCGCAACCCGTTTATTCAGGAAGATCTGATCGCAAACCCGAAGCGTCGTAAAGCGCTAGTGGAGGCGTTACATCATCGCCTTTCCGAGATTTCATTGCGGGCAGATGATTCCAAACGCGTCGGCACCTTGGTGAAGCTGGCCAACGATGCGGTTGTTGAGTTCGAACGTCATTTAGCCGACCTCAAGCGAAGACAAAAAACCATCAAGCGTGCGCTCGCTGGCATCACACATTCCGACAACATCCGCTTTGACGGCTTGTCTCGTGTCTCGCACGTCACTGATGCGACCGACTGGCGCGTCGAACTACCGCAGCTTGTACTGACGCCTGATAAGGAATCCGAAATTCCGCCGTTGGTCAAAGCCTGTATTGCTCTTGGTCTGACTATCATTGCCCGAGGTGGTGGGACTGGTTACACCGGTGGAGCTATTCCGCTTGATCGAAAAAGTGTCGTCATCAACCTGGAAAAACTCGACAAGCTGGATGACGTAAGCACACGGGAGTTGCCAGGCAACGCAACTCAGTCAACCCAAACCATCCGTGTAGAGGCGGGCGTCGTTACCAAGCGAGTTGCGGAAGCAGCTGAGCGTCAAGGACTGGCATTCGCGGTTGATCCAACCTCACAGGATGCGTCAACCATCGGCGGAAATATCGCCATGAATGCCGGTGGCAAAAAAGCTGTTCTCTGGGGCACGACCTTAGACAACCTATTGTCCTGGCGGATGGTCGATGCAGAGGGTGATTGGCTTGATGTTGAACGTCTTGATCACAATCTGGCAAAAATTCACCTGCAAGAGCATGTACGTTTCAGCGTAACAAGAACCGACCCGGTCAGCGGAGAACGCAAAGGTGAACCCCGGATCATCGAAGCTCCAGGTTCATCGATGCGCCTGCAAGGGCTCGGCAAGGACGTTACAGATAAATTTTTAGGAGGCCTTCCGGGAGCACAGAAAGAAGGTTGCGACGGACTGATTACATCTGCGGTATTTATCCTGCACCGAATGCCTCCAGCCATTCGCACTGTGTGTATGGAGTTCTATGGCAAAGATTTACGCGAGGCCGTTCTTGCGATTACTGAGGTCAAGGATTACATCGATGCCAATCAGGACATTGAGCTGGCCGGACTTGAACATCTGGATGATCGTTATATCAAAGCGGTCAGTTACAGTCCAAAAGCCGCCCGTGGCGAGTTACCAAAAATGCTGCTACTCGCCGATATCGTTGGTGAAGACGATAACAGTGTTGCCAGTGCCGCGTCGGTCGTGGTCCAGAAAGTCAATGCACGCGGCGCTGAAGGATTTATAGCTGTCAGTGCAGAGGCGCGCCAACAGTTTTGGGCTGCTCGATCTCGCACTGCTGCTATTGCAGCGCATACCAATGCATTCAAGATCAATGAAGATGTTGTCATTCCACTGGATCGCCTTGCAGACTACAGCGAGGGCATAGAGCGCATAAACATCGAGCATTCATTGTCGAACAAACTGATGATGCTTGACGAAGTGCGCCAGTTATTGAGTAGTCAAGAAGCTTTGCGACTTGTCGGCAACGTCGATGGTAGCAATGAAGAAACCCTCGCACTCGCTGAAGCCAGTCTCAAGGCTGCGCTGGAACAGCTTAATGAATTGCGTGCCCATTGGCTGGATCTGTTCGAACGCATGCAAGGTTCAGACAAGCGTTTCCTTGAAGCAATAGAACACACCGATACAAATAATCCGTACACCGAAACAGACAACTGTGTGTCTGGATTACTGCGTCGTGACGAGAGAATTTCCTACCGCGATTCAGTTGAGCGACCCCTGAAAGAGCGTTTTTCGGGCAAGCGCTTTGAGAACCTTCGTAGTCGTCTGGATGAAGTTCACGCCCAGTACCGACCAAAGCGATTGTTTGCAGCACTGCACATGCATGCCGGGGATGGCAATGTGCACACTAATATTCCGGTCAATTCCAACGACCACGAGATGATGCATCAGGCCGAGGTGATTGTTGACCGCGTGATGCACCTTGCACGCGCCCTCAATGGCGTCATCTCAGGTGAGCATGGTATTGGTCTTACCAAGATGCGTTACCTGGATGCTGAAACAGTCAACGCCTTTGCAGAATACAAAAAAACTGTAGATCCAGACGGCCACTTCAATCGAGGTAAGCTGATGCCGGGCTCTGGTTTGGAAACAGCTTATACCCCGTCTTTGCGATTGATTCAGCAAGAAGCCTTGATTCTTGAACAAAGCGAACTTGGTGCCTTGAACGACAGCATCAAGGACTGCTTGCGCTGCGGTAAATGTAAACCTGTTTGTGCAACCCATGATCCTGGCGCTAATCTTTTGTACTCGCCGCGTAACAAGGTGCTTGGTACTGGATTGTTGATCGAAGCATTCCTGTATGAAGAGCAAACTCGACGCGGCATCTCGATCCGTCATTTTGATGAGATGAATGATGTTGCTGATCACTGCACGGTCTGCCACAAGTGTTTGGCGCCATGCCCTGTCGATATTGATTTTGGTGAAGTTTCAATCAATATGCGCAAGGTGCTCAAAGATCGGGGGCAACGACGCCGTAGTATTGGTACTACTGCCTCTATGGCGTTTCTGAATGCCAAGGATCCAGCCACCATCAAGTTCATGCGAAAGGGCATGGTCGATCTTGGCTTCAAGGCGCAACGTACAGCAAGTGATTTATTCAATCGAATCCCTAGCGTGCAACAGGGTAGAACTCAACCTCCGAATACCACCGGCAAGGTGCAGGTAGTTGAGCAGGTCGTCCATTTCGTTAATCGTAAATTACCGGGCAAGGAGCTTTTGCCAGCAAAGACAACTCGAGCGCTGCTAGGTATTGAAAACCGCGAATACGTACCGATCATTCGGGATCCACAAAAAACGGATGAAAACAGCGAAGCCGTTTTTTACTTCCCAGGCTGTGGTTCAGAACGCTTGTTCAGCCAGGTAGGCCTTGCTACGTTGGCGATGCTCTATGACTCGGGCAGCAAGACGATACTGCCCCCGGGTTACCTGTGCTGCGGTTATCCGCAAACATCGACAGGCGATGTTGATAAGGGTAAGCAAATAACCACCGAAAACCGCGTACTGTTCCATCGCGTGGCGAATACCTTGAACTATCTCGATATAAAAACGGTAGTTGTCTCCTGCGGCACGTGCATGGATCAACTCTTGAAATACGAGTTCGAACAGATATTCCCTGGCTGTCGCCTGCTGGATATTCATGAATACCTGATGGAAAAAGAATATTCATTGGAAGGTGTTGATGGCGTCAAGTACGTGTATCACGACCCTTGCCATAGCCCGATGAAAACCTATCAACCTTTGAAGGTAACCGAATCACTGGTGGGTGATGATGTCACCTTGTCCGATCGTTGTTGTGGAGAGGCCGGAACATTTGCCGTCGCCCGCCCTGATATCGCAAGTCAGGTTCGTGCAAGGAAGGCTAATGAACTCAGTAAAAATCTCGAAGCTAATGGCGTTGAGTCCGGTGACACGAACCATAACGTTAAAATGCTCACGTCATGCCCCGCTTGTGTTCAGGGCTTAAGTCGATATAAAGACGAGACCGGACTCGACACTGATTACATCGTCGTGGAACTTGCTAAAGGTCTTTTCGGCGAAAATTGGGATAAGGATTTTGTCGAGCGTGCTAACAATGGTGGTGTTGAGCAGGTATTGCTGTAAGGCTCAAACTTCCATTAAGTTCGATCAAATATTGACCCGGAAGTCGGGCTAAGCAGTTTGTGATATAGCTTGCCCGCAGATACATCAGTCATATTGGCGAGATAATCAGCGATTGCGCGCAGGCCGATGGCCTCATAGTTGGCGTAAACCTCATGGGGTAGTAAGCGCTTGGGGTTGGCGGCGAAAATTTCAAACAGCCTGACAATAACGCGCTGACCTTTGTACTGCAGCATCTGTAGTTCCGGCCTTAGTATGACGTGCTGCATGACGAAGTCTTTGATCAGCAGTAAAATTTTGTAGGCCATGGGTTGCATGGTGGCTTGTAGTCGAAGCAAAGGATCGGTAAATGCGGTTTCCTCACGCAAATGAATGCTTTGAATCATAAATCCCACCAGCCTGCTGATGGCGTGCTTTCTGTCTTTTGCAGATCGACTGAATAACTCTTGATTAAACTGCGCAAGCTTGTCGGTAATGGGGTTTGAGTCCAATGAAGCCAGTACGTCAGCAACGTTGGCATCCCAGGCTAGTCGGTCAACAAGGCCTAGCGCCAGAGCATCTTCCAGATCATGAATACCGTAGGCAATGTCGTCGGCCAGTTCCATGATGCTGGTATCGAACGGCTTGTACTGTGCTCTAAGATGCCCTGCGCCTTTATCGAGAGAACTTCTGAACAGGTTTTGATCGTTTGTCGAGAATGGTTCCAGCATCCAGTCGAGTACATCGGATTCTTGATCATATAGGCACTTTGGCGGTGACCAGTGATCGATGTTCAGCGGTGTTGTTGTCTCAACAGGATTATCCGGGTACCTGACGACCTCTGAATACAGCACGGGGTACTTGATGGTGCCAAGCATGGTGCGACGGGTTAAGTCCAATCCACAGTTGGCTGAGTATTCTCCGAGTCTCGCCAGAATGCGTAATGTTTGGCCATTGGCTTCAAAGCCACCTTCGTCGCGCATCATCGCGTTCATCGCAACTTCGCCACCATGACCGAATGGTGAGTGACCGATATCATGCGCCAGACAGATCGCTTCAATCAGACTGAACGACGGGATCAATGACGCGTTTTCAGCATTGCTTTTCTGGTCACGTAACCATTCGCAAATACCCGAGCCGACTTGGGCGACTTCCAAAGAATGAGTGAGGCGAGTGCGGTAGAAATCGCTTTCGCCGAGTCCCAGAACCTGAGTCTTTGACTGTAGGCTGCGAAATGAAGCACTGTGGATAATGCGCGCGCGATCACGCTGATACTGACTATCGTCGCGCGTGCTGTTAAATCCACGGTCCTGACCATTGGCCTGATCCGAACGTCGTTCTAACCAGACACTCAAAAGCAGCTCCCTGGGCAACATTGTTATTGGAATGTTTAGTTTATCAGCTCGTATCGCCTAAAATGACCCCATGAGAGAGACGACAAATCTGGACGACATTGAATGGTTGGATATCGTCGACGATAAAGACAGGATCATTGGTGCTGCGCCACGTGGAATAGTGCACCGGAAGCTGTATCAGCACCGAGCTGTGCACATTATGTTGTCCAATTCTGGCGGTGAAGTGTTTTTGCAACGTCGCAGCCACGACAAGGACACAAATCCTGGACTATGGGACACGAGCTCTGCCGGTCATGTTGATAGTGGCGAGGCTGTCCTGCTGGCAGCTGCTCGTGAGCTGACTGAAGAACTAGGCATAGCAATCACTCCTGATGCTTTTCGTGAACACGGACGGCTTTTACCCAGTGTCGAAAATGGCTTCGAGCACGTTACTCTTTACAGCGCTTGCTCTGATGAGGCATTAAATCTCTGTCCGAAAGAGATCATCGACGGTAAATGGCTGAAGCCCGATGCACTTGATCGTTGGTTGGCAGAAGCACCTGAAGTCTTTACCACGACTTTTTCAGTCATCTGGCACACTGTTCGAAAATCCTACAGGTAACTATTGTGATAGCAACTGAGCATTTATCCCTGCCACTGATCGCTGCGCCGATGTTTCTAGTGTCGGGGCCAGAGATTGTTACCGCCTGTTGTAAAAACGGAATCATCGGTACTTTTCCTGCCCTTAACCAACGCACTGCAGAAGGTTTTGACGAATGGTTGTCGAGTATTGAAAACGATCTTCGCGATGTATCCCATCCTGGGTTTGGCGTTAACCTGATTGTTCACAAAACGAACCCGCGTCTTCAAGAGGATCTTGAAACTTGTATCAAGCACAAGGTGCCATTGATTATTACTTCTCTGGGTGCTGTGCCGGAAATAGTTGACGCAGTGCACGCCTATGGTGGATTGGTTTTTCATGATGTGATTAATCTTCGCCATGCTAACAAGGCTGCACAAGCTGGTGTCGACGGATTGATTGCTGTCAGCGCGGGTGCGGGGGGACATGCGGGCTTGTTGAGTCCTTTTGCCCTGGTTAATGAGATCAGGCAATTCTTTGACAAGACAATTATTCTTGCAGGTGCGATGAGTAGTGGTCGCGATATCGTGGCAGCGGAGGCTGCTGGTGCTAACTATGCCTATATGGGTACTCGGTTTATTAATACTCAAGAGAGTCGTGCGGTAACAGATTACAAACAAATGATTGTTGATACGGCGGCGGCTGATATTGTTTACACAGATAAAGTATCTGGCGTAAATGCTAATTTCCTCGGCCCGAGTATCGTTGCATCAGGTGCTGGCGACGAGGCTCAGGCGGACAAAGAAGTCGATTTCGGCAAAGAACTATTGGCCCCAGAAGAGGCTAAGGCCTGGAAGGATGTATGGTCTGCGGGTCATGGCGTGGGAGGAATCGACGATATTCCGAACGTCAGCGACCTTGTAAAGCGGCTGCGCACCGAATATGTGGCAGCGATTGATACTCTTGCTAATAGTCCGTATCGCTAGGCCCAGAGAGCTATAGATCCATGTCAGATTCATTTCCTAGTCGCGCCAGCGCAGTCGTCATCGGTGGCGGAGTAACCGGCGCTAGTGTTGCCTATCATTTGGCAAAACTGGGTTGGCAGGATGTTGTCTTACTCGAACGCAAACAGTTTGCCTGCGGCACCACTTGGCATGCTGCAGGTTTGATCGGTACCTTGCGCGCTAATGAAAGCCACGCACGTTTGGCTGAGTACTCAATGCGACTGCTCGGTGAGCTTGAAGAAGAAACCGGTCAGTCCACTGGATTTCGTCAGGTTGGCAGTTTGAGTATTGCGCACAGCGAAGATCGTTGGGAAGAATTGCGCCGTGTAGGTTCAATGAACAATGCGTTTGGCGTTACCCGAGTTGATCAAGTTACGCCTGAAGAAATTGGCAATTTATTTCCATTGATTGATACCAGTGGTTTGATTGGAGGCACGTTTGTCGAACATGATGGCAAAGGAAATCCGATTGAGATCACTAATGCCTTTATCAAAGGGGCCAGGCAACGCGGAGCCAATTGTATTGAAGGCGTTAAGGTTCTGGATGTTGATGTTCAACAGGGTAGAGTTAAAGGTGTAGTAACCGATCGCGGGCGAATCGAGACTGACTTTGTCGTTAATTGTGGTGGTATGTGGGCCAGAGAGTTGGGCCGACAAAGCGGCGTTAACATTCCGCTACATGCCTGCGAACACTATTATGCAGTGACGGAAAAGCATGAGTCTGTAACCTCCGACTTACCGGTCTTGCGCGATCATGACAAGTGCATTTACATCAAGGAAGATGCCGGTGGTTTGTTGGTAGGTGCGTTTGAAAAGAAGGCTCTTGCCTGGGGTAGACAAGGCATCCCTGAGGATTTCAGCTTTGATGAATTACCCGGGCATATGGAAGAACAATTGATGCCGGTACTTGAAGATGCGATGGTTCGCGTACCCATGCTTCAGGATGTTGGTTGGCGAAGTTTTTTTTGCGGCCCTGAATCGTTTACACCGGATGATCAGTTTCATGTTGGCATGGCACCGGAGGTACAAGGCTATTTCGTAGCAGCTGGTCTGAACTCTGTGGGTATTCAAAGCTCTGGCGGCCTGGGTAAGGTTTGTGCCGAGTGGATGCACAATGGGTATTGCCCCTTGGATCTATGGGGCAATGATATTCGCCGCATGTATCCTTTTATGGGTACCCGTGATTTTGCCGCCGACCGCGCTGAAGAATCGCTCGGTTTGTTGTACGCGAATCATTTTCCTTTCCGCCAATTCGAGACCGGGCGTAATATCCGGCTGTCGCCAGCCCATCAGCGCATGGTTGAAAACCGCGCCTGTTTTGGTCAAGTGGCGGGCTGGGAAAGACCCAATTGGTTTGCACCTGAAGGCGTCAAGCCTGAATACGAATACAGTTTTGATCGTCAGAACTGGTTTGAGTATTCAGCTGCTGAGCATCGGGCTGCACGTGAGTCTCTGGCCTTGTTTGACCAATCGAGCTTTTCAAAATATCTGGTGCAAGGCAGAGATGCAGTTAATTGTTTGCAACGTATTTGCAGCGCGAATATTGATGTGCCTGCGGATAAAATTGTGTACACCCATTGGTTGAATGAGCGTGGTGGTATTGAGGCTGACCTGACCGTTACTCGATTGGATGAGCGGCGTTTTATGGTTATCAGTGCGGCGGCTACTACACACAAGGATCTTGATTGGTTAGCGCGACATATTGACGATGAGAGTCACTGTACGGTGACTGACGTTACCTCCCAGTTCGCTATCTTTGGTGTTATGGGCCCAAACAGCCGCGCCATGTTAGAGCCTTTGCTCGGTATGGATCTGTCCAATGAGGTATTTCCTTTTGGTCGGAGCGTTGAGGCTGAATTAGGCTATGTGCCCGTTAGAGTAACCCGCGTCTCTTTTGTGGGAGAACTTGGTTGGGAAATTTTAATGCCTGCTGAGATGGCCATCGCGGGTTTTGACAAGCTGCTCGAGGCGGGGCAGGCGCATGGCCTGACGCTCGCTGGTCTGCACGCACTGGATAGTTGCCGAATCGAGAAAAAATTCCTGCACTTTGGTCACGATGTTGCGGACGAAGATACGCCACTTGAAGCAGGTGTTGGATTTGTTTGCGCGATGGACAAGTCAATTCCTTTTATCGGTTTTGATGCGATTGCCAAACAGAAGGAAAGCGGATCGCATTTCAACAAGCGATTGGTGCAGTTCGTTCTCGAAGATGGCGAGCCCTTGTTCTATCATCACGAGCCGATCATGCAAGGTGATCAATGTGTTGGCTACCTGACTTCAGGCAACTATGGGCATTCACTTGGTGCCTCGGTTGGTCTTGGCTACGTCAAATCCAAGGAAAAGATCACAGCTGACTGGTTGGCCGAGCAAGCTTGGTCTATCGATGTTGGGGGAAAGCTGTATGCTGCAAAAGCAGGGCTTCGTGCGGCATATGACCCAGCAGGCGACCGCATGCGTGACTGATAGCTTGCTTGACTGCGATTCCTGAGCTATTCACTCTGTGATGCGCATTATTGAAACACCCTTGACCGACGTCAAGATCATTGAGCCAGCCGTGTTTGGCGACGACCGTGGTTTTTTTATGGAAACCTGGAGCCAGCGTGCATTCGCAGAACACGGAATCGATCAGTACTTCGTGCAGGACAACCACAGTCGATCTGGGCGTGGGGTTTTGCGCGGTATGCATTATCAGATAAAAAATCCACAGGGAAAACTTGTGCGCGTGACGCTGGGCGAGGTCTTCGATGTTGTTGTAGACATGCGAAAATCTTCCAAGCAGTTTGGTGAATGGTTTGGTACTTCACTGACGGGTAGCAATAAACGTCAGCTCTGGGTGCCACCGGGATTTGCCCACGGCTTTCTTGTTGTGTCTGAATCTGCCGATTTTCAATACAAGTGCACTGATTTCTACACACCAGAGCATGAACGAAGCTTGATTTGGAACGATCCTGATGTCGGTATTGAATGGCCATTGGGAGATATGCAACCGCAACTCGCGGAAAAAGATAAGACGGGTCTTAACTTTACAGATTGCGAAACCTATCCTTAATGAAAGTCTTCATCACTGGCAACGCTTCTGGTCAATTGCATTGGGAGTTACTGCGTAGCTGTCCTGATGGGATTACTATCGCCTCAGAAGAATCGCTGGATATTACAGATGCCGCTGCTGTCAGTGCCGCGATTGCGTTGGCTAAACCTGATGTCATCATAAATCCGGCTGCCTACACAGCAGTTGACCAAGCAGAGGAAGATGAGGCTCTGGCGTATGCGATTAATGCGACTGGAGTGGTCAATCTTGTCGCGGCCGCCAAACCGATCGATGCGCATATTGTTCATATATCAACTGATTTTGTTTTTGGTAGTGGTGATGGTTCGCCGTTCAAGGTTGATGCTGCGGTTGGCCCCGTCAGTGTTTATGGCAAGACAAAGCTTGAAGGTGAAAGAGTATTGCTCTCGGCTATGCCCGATGCCAGTGTTATTGTTCGTACGGCCTGGGTGTATTCGTCCAATGGTCAGAACTTTGTAAAAACCATGCTTAAGCTAATGGCTGAGCGTGAAGAGCTAGGCATTATCAGTGATCAGATTGGTTCACCAACCTGGGCTCGATCTTTGGCTTTGGCGCTGTGGTCGGCTACCTTGAAACGGGCTACCGGTATTCACCATTGGACGGGTGGTGGCGTTGCCAGTTGGTATGACTTTGCTGTAGCTATAAGTGAAGAGGCCACAGAGTTAGGTTTACTTAAAAGTACTATTCCGATTAAACCATTACGCACTGATCAGTACCCAACACCTGCGGCTCGACCTCACTATAGTGTTCTTGATATTACGCGAACCAGTGAGATCTTGGAGCTGCCGATTACTCATTGGCGTGCTGATTTACGAACCATGCTTAAGGAACTTGCGTCATGACCTCTTCGAGGCGTATGTTGGTAACTGGTGCTGCTGGTTTTATTGGTGCCAATTTTGTCCGCTATTGGCGTACCGCACGACCGGAAGATCGGATCGTCATTATTGATGCATTGACCTACGCTGGCAATCGCGCGAATCTTGATGGTGTGCTCGATGAGAATTGTTCACTAGTCGCAGGAAATATAAACGATACAGAGTTGATGAAGTCTCTGCTGCGCGATGAACAGCTGAATACGATAGTGCACTTCGCTGCTGAGAGCCACGTTGATCGCTCCATCGAAGGTCCTGATGCGTTTATTGAAGCCAATATTCTTGGTACATATTCTTTATTGAAGGCTGCTCGCGACGTGTGGCAGATTGAAGCGACGGCTGTTGACAAGCACCGTTTTCATCATGTTTCAACGGATGAGGTCTATGGCAGTCTTGAACCCGACGACCCTGCATTTACAGAGTCCACTGCTTATGCGCCGAACTCACCTTACTCTGCGAGTAAGGCGTCGTCAGATTTTCTGGTTCGCTCTTACCATCATACCTACGGTATGAATGTTACAACCAGTAATTGCTCTAACAACTATGGACCCTATCATTTTCCTGAAAAGCTGATTCCCCTGATCATAATTAATATTCTCCATGGCAAGGCCTTGCCGATATACGGCGATGGTAAGAATATTCGGGATTGGCTTTATGTCGAAGATCATGCGCGGGGTATCGAACTGGTTCTGGACAAAGGCAAAAATGGTGAGACTTACAATATTGGTGGTGTTAACGAATGGTCCAATATCGATATTGTTAATCTGATCTGTTCGCTGATTGATAAGCGGTTTGCATCAAGTAGCGATTTACGAGAAAAATATGCTGATTGCCCAGCTGCGAATGCTCAGAATAGTAGTTCGCTTATCAGCTACGTCACTGACCGCGCTGGCCATGACTTCCGCTATGCGATCGACACCACTCGCATCAAAAACGAACTAGGTTATGAACCCCTGACCGATTTCGAAACGGGTATTGAAAAAACCATTGATTGGTATCTCGCAAACCCGGATTGGTGGCAAGCGGTACTCGATGGTAGTTACCTTACAAAACAGAGCTGAAGTCCGCGACGATTTCACTGGCGGGTTTAATACTGTGAACACCGCCGGCACTTTTGCCAGCTTGCCAGTAGTCTTGATAGCCCGAACCAGATTGACTGGCTTTTTTCAATTTCCAGATAGATTTTAGCGAGTAGAGCGTTCGCATCCAGTGTCTGGTTCTGCGTCCTTTGAGCATCATGCGTGCTAGTGGACCGGCTTTGGTTCCAGTTTTTTGAATCGTTGGCGTATTGATGATTGCAACCGGAACTCCGGTTAGTCGTTCAGTCAAGACGATGTCTTCGGCACTGGCGTCGACAATGGCTTTTTTGTAGTCGTCATGCGCCGTACACTCATCCGATGCAATAAAGCGCGTACCCAGCTGCGCTCCGGCGTAGCCCATGTCCAATGCTGCCCGGAAGTCCTCTGGTGTGCCCAGCCCACCAGCGCAAATGACAGGTTTGTTAAAGCCCTTCAATTCATCCAGTAACGACTGCGCAGAGATTTTTCCGGCGTGCCCTCCGGCGCGGTCGTTTACAGCAATAAATCCATCAACACCGGCATCAAACGCTTTACTGGCAAACCTTGCGTTTGTGACATCGTGAAATATGACCGTGTTCGTACCTGCTGCCATGTCGACAATCCAGGCGGGATCGCCCAACGCGGTTACAAAACATTCGACGCCTTCCTCAAGTGCAATTGTTGTCCACTCACGCGTGCGTTTAAGATAGGTTTTTGAGCTTGTTTCAATGATCAGATTCAGACCGATTGGTTTGTCAGTGATCGAACGAATCATTTGCAGACCATCCCGAAATTCATGGCGGTGCACATACGACAATGACATCGGTTGAACGATACCCATGCCGCCAGCCTTTGATACGGAAGCTACCAGCTCGGGGTTACTGCAGGGATACATGGCTCCACAAAAAAGTGGTACTTCTATGCCTAGCATTTGGCAAACAGGATTGTCTTTTGTGGTCATGGTCTTGGTCCTATTAACCATGTGGCAGTAGCTGTGCAAACTACATCGCCACTCGCATCGCGAATCTCGGTTAGCACGGGAACCTCGGTTTTCTCCTGATACTCAGGTAATGCGGTTTTACATTCGGCGATGAGATCCCCGCGTGCTTTTTTCACATAATCGATGGTCAGCTTGACCAGTATTCCGTTGTAGCCACTTGGCATGCCGGAGAGAACGGCTATTCCCGTTGAAAACTCAGCCACATTGGCCAGCGCAATGGCATGCACAGACTTCAGATGATTGCGGACCCGTCGCCTTTCCTTGAGTAGTACCTGCGAGTGTCCCGGTGTCAGCTTCAAGACGCGAGAACGCATCGATCCCGTGTAGGGGATAATGATTCCAACCAACAGGCTGAACAGCCTGTTTCCTCCCGGTAGTGGAGACAATCTTCCCCACCAGGTCAGCAGGGTTTCTCCGACAGATGCAGATGCGTTCTTATTAGATTCCGACAAAGGGCTGGATTATCTTGCCAAGCATTCCCTGAAATCTAACCGGAGAATGCGTAGCAATCAAGGCAATACAGGGCTCATCGGTGTCCACAACGGGTTGGTGGACATCATGGTTGTCAAGATCAGCGATATCACCAGCCTTGAAACGCCCGATTTCATCCTGATAGGAACCCTTGACGACATAGGTGAGCTCGCGGTCATTGTGCGAATGAGCACTCAACACGACACCCGGTGACAGATGCAATAACTTGAACGCGCCCTCACGGCGGTGCTTGTCAGTCAGATTGTGTTGCTTGATACCAGGCGCCATACGTTTCCAGTCCAGCTCTTCAAGCCTGCTGGGTAGCAGGCGACCCAGCGGTCGAGGAACGTCGCTTACGACTGGTTTTTCCTTGAAGACCGTGGCGCTGGGCTGAGTCATTTTCGCCCTCTGCAAGACGTCGCCAACAGCGGTAGTCACAGCAGTGGCTTCGCCGTTATCGAGCAGGCTGCCGCCAACGCTGTCGGCGAACTCTGCACGCGCGCGGCAGTGGTGACAGACAGTCAAATGACAGGCAACCAGGGTTTCCATGGATTCGCTGAGACTACCAGCGGCGTAATCCAACAGGGTTTCGTCGGTTAGGTGATGCGAAATACTCATGTTGCTGACTCGTTCTGAAGGTGCGTTCGCATGGCTTGCATGGCCAGTCGAATGCGGGATTTAACAGTTCCAATTGGAAGATCCAGCCAAGCGGCGATAGCGCCGTGCGACTGACCTCTAAAATATGACAGGTGCATGACCTGCTGCTGTTCTTGTGGCAAAGCCGCTAGAGCGTCTTTGAGTTTGTCAGCGTCTTGGGCGTCACTGACATACTTTGCTTGCGTGTCTTCTTCCGTTGTCTCGATATCGAGCATTTCGTCATCAAGCTCGACTTCGATCCGGGAATTGCCTCTGAGGTAATCTATTCTGCGATTTCTCGCAATCGTGAATATCCAGGTACTAGCCGCCGCTTTTTTGGGGTCGTAACTGATTGCCCTTCGCCAAACGGTGAGCATGATTTCCTGCGTCAATTCCTCGGCGATCTGTTCGGCCATACCTTTTCCCATCAGGAACGACTTGACCCGACCACCGTAGTAGCCGTAGACATCGGCAAACGCGGCTTCATCCTGTTGGCTACCGATTGCCATCAGGTTGTTACCCATGCGTTGACGTAGCTGTGCGCTGGCAGAGGCGGTAGAACCGTCCTTTGCGTCAGATTTCGACTCAGTTGACACGACTGCTTCCATAATTACAGGGGGGTACGCACAGCCGGGCTGTCTGGATCTGTTGGAGTGGGATTGATCCGCCTGAGGTGTGATCTTCGTAGCAACTCAGTATTTGGGCCCGATAGAGTAGACTTGATGACATGTTGACCGCCAGAGACTCACACATCGCCGTGGTTGGCAGCGGCGCGGCGGGGCTCGCCGCAGCTTGGCTCTTGTCGAAAAACCATAAGGTAACTTTACTAGAGAAAGATGACCGCTTGGGGGGGCACGCCCACACCGCCGAGATTGCCGGCGCTGACGGTCTCTGCATCGATACAGGTTTCATCGTCTACAACGAACCTTGTTATCCGAATTTGACTGCCTGGTTCGACCTTATGCAGGTCGAGACAGAGGACAGTGAAATGTCTTTTGCGGTGTCTCGCGATAACGGTAATTTCGAATACGCTGGTGGTCCATTGCTTGGTTTACTAGCTCAGCCTGGTTTACTACTGAAACCGCGGTTTTGGCGAATGCTGCGCGATCTTCTGCGTTTTTATCGTGAAGCGCCTGCGACTATCAGCGATGACTCAAATGAAACCCTTGGTGATTTCCTGACTCGAAACCAATACTCCGATGAATTTTTGCAGGATCACTTGCTGCCATTTGGTGCTGCCGTTTGGTCGACTTCCAGAAAACAGATGCTCGAGTACCCGGCAGCAGCTTTTATTCGTTTCTGTGACAACCATGGGCTTCTGAAAATTTCCAACAGGCCGCAGTGGCGCACCGTAACAAATGGATCGCATTCCTATGTTAAAGCGGTTGAGAGCGCGATAGGGTCCGAGAACATCACTACCAACTTTCATGTGAATCGTATCGAACGTCAATCAGATGGTGTTGATATTTACGCTCGTGATGGGCAGCACCTCAGGGCAGACCATGTGGTAATCGCTACTCACGCTGACCAGGCACTTGCTTTTCTTGATGACGCTAGCAAGCAAGAGCATGAATTGTTGTCACCATTTGCCTATGACTCCAACCTTGCCATTCTCCACACTGATACGAGTTATTTGCCTAAACGCAAACACGCCTGGTGTAGCTGGAATTATGTTGACAGGGGTATGGGTACCTCAGCTCCCGTGTCCGTAAGCTATTGGATGAACCGATTACAGAATATCGATTCAGAAACTCAGTACATCGTCACATTGAACCCCGATCAGCCACCGAAAGAAAACACGATTTTGCGTTCTCAGGTTTATGAACATCCAATTTTTACCAACGAAACCTGGGAGGCGCAACAACAGCTTTGGTCGTTGCAGGGCCAGCGCCGAACCTGGTTCTGTGGCAGCTATTTTGGAGCGGGGTTTCACGAAGATGCAATGCAAGCGGGGTTCGCGGTTGCAGAGCAGCTTGGCGGTGTTGCAAGACCATGGACGGTTAATAATCCGTCGGGCCGAATTGTCATTGAAGCTTCTCGAACACTTCAGGTGGTAGCTGCGTGACCACAAGTGCGCTTTATGTGGGTGATGTATTTCATCGACGCAAACGTCCTCGAGAGCACCGTTTGCGCTACCGCGTTTTTACTTTGCTGCTTAACCTGGATGAATTGCCCGGCTTTGCGTCGCGTTTCTGGCTGTTCTCACACAATCGTTGGAATCTTTTAGGTTTTCATGACAAGGATTTTGGAGAAAGTGAGCAGGAACCTTTACGTGGTTATATTGAGCGCCTGTTAACCGACAATGGATTTGACGAAACAGCCAATACAATTATGCTGAGTTGTTACCCTCGTGTTTTAGGGTATGTTTTTAATCCTCTGAGTCTTTTTTACTGTTTTAACAAAGAGGGTGAAGTATTCGCAGTCATACATGAAGTTCACAATACGTTTGGTGAGCGGCATGCTTATGTACTTCCAGTGCCCACAGATTCCGATGACTGGATTCATCAGCAGGCTGACAAAGCTCTGTTTGTTTCACCTTTTGCACACATGGACATGAGTTATGAATTTCGTTTGAACGTGCCAGATGAGAAACAGGTCATTGTGATCAAGGCGAGCGATGAAGAAGGAGTGCTCATAACAGCAAGTTATTCGGCGACGCGCAAACCTTTGACGAGTTCTACATTGATGCGTGAGTTTCTGGCTCTGCCTTTGATGAGCTTCAAAGTTATTATTGGTATTCATTGGGAAGCCTTGCGATTATGGATTAAGCGAGTTCCCTTTTTCTCCCATCAACCCAAATTAAACCAATAACAACAATAAATCATGTCCGATTTCAATAGCGAATCTCTGCGGCCGCGCTTGCCCATTCATTATCGACTGCAAAACCTTTTCAGCAGTTTGATTGGGCAGAAATTTGATCGTGTGCTCGATGCGATATCTACAGGTCAACTGAGCATCACCTGGCCTGATGGTCATACCACCCAGCACGGAACTCGTTCTGATACGCTCGAAGAAAACGCCCATATCCTGCTAAAAAACTTCAGACCCATAAGACAGTTAATGCTCAATGGCCAGGTTGGATTCGCAGAGAGCTATCTGGACGGAGACTGGTCTACCGATAGTCTGGGAAATTTGTTCAGGCTGAGTATCAACAACGAGAGCGATATTGATAGAGTGACTCGCGGTAGTCGTGTTGCACGTTTTTTTAATAACCGCCAGCATGGACAAAACGAAAATTCCAAAAAGGGTAGCCGGCGTAATATTGCTTATCACTATGATCTTGGAAACGACTTTTATTCGCTCTGGCTAGACCATAGCATGAGTTACTCCTCTGGCATCTACGATGCTGACGACACGCTTGAAGTTGCTCAGCAGAAAAAGCTCAAAAACATAAGTCGTTTACTGAACCCCAAACGTGGTGCCAGAGTGCTGGAGATTGGTTGTGGTTGGGGTGCGGTGGCTAAGTATCTGGCTAAGCATAACGCTTGTGATGTAACGGCGATTTCCTTGTCAAGCGAGCAACTCGACTTCGCGAAAGAGCACAATCAGGTAAATGAACTGGAGTTGTCTGATTCAGGGCGAACACTTTTTCAATTTCAAGACTACCGAGATGTAAACGGGAAGTTTGATCACGTTGTCTCTATCGAAATGTTTGAAGCGGTCGGTGAGCAGTATTGGAAAGCCTATTTCCACAAAATTCATGAACTACTCGAACAAGGCGGTACGGCTGTACTTCAGATCATCACGATTCTTGAAGACTTCTTCGACGACTACCGCGACAATCCTGACTTCATTCAGCGTTATATATTTCCAGGTGGCATGTTGCCAACGCGAACTCAACTTCGCGCTTTGATCGATGAGGCTGGCTTCGAGCTTGTCCATTCACAATGGTTTGGTGAAAGTTATGCGGACACCTTGAGAGACTGGCGTGAGCGCTTTGAAGCAGTCTCTCGCGATGTTCGTGCGCAAGGCTTTGATGAGCGATTTATGCGCATGT
This sequence comes from uncultured Granulosicoccaceae bacterium, assembly GCA_964594905.1. GTDB lineage: Bacteria > Pseudomonadota > Gammaproteobacteria > Granulosicoccales > Granulosicoccaceae > Granulosicoccus. Next base: position 11,383 of record CAZQOI010000008.1, on the reverse strand, counting down.
GGCGATACTATCTGAACTATTGTGAAGCGGGATTTCGTTTTGGACGTACCGATGTTGGTCAGTTGGTTTTGTCTAAGCGGTAACAAAACTAACTAATTTACAATTCGCATTGATCTGTATTTCGGGCGCAACCGTAATGGATGTAAACACGGCGAATATATCAAATGGCCGGGATAAAACTCTTTAAACCAATCCTTTTTGGCGTGGTTTTCAGCTTAATTGGCGGTTGCTCCAGCATGACACTCCAAGACCTAGAGCGAGAATCACCTACTTTCGATTTCCGCGAATACTTTCAGGGCCACACTCGTGCCTCTGGTTGGTTTTCCGATCGAATCGGCAGACCGCGTCGTCATTTCTGTGGCGACTTTATTGGAACAGATAAGGATGGCAAGCTGGAGCTGGATGAAACGCTCTATTACTCAGATGACGTACTCGAGACCCGTGTTTGGACGATCGATATTGGACCCGGTGGGGAATTCTCAGCAAGCTCTGATTCCCTGGTTGGCGATGCCACTGGCAAATTAAGCGGCAATACGCTTGCGATGGAGTACACCATGCGAGTGTTGATAGAAGAGGACAAAGAATGGGTCCTTGCCATGAAAGACTTCATGTTGCTACAGCCAGATGGTAGTTTGCACAATATTACGCAGGTCTACAAATGGGGTATTCGAATCGGTACTGTGTCAACACAATACACTCGCCACGATGGGTCCCAAATGTGTAGTGATGTATTGATCAATCAGAGCGTAACGTCTAAAGCAGCCTGATCTGTTCTCTACGAAATCTTAAAATTACTCGATGCGATAGTCGATTTGACTGCCGTCAGAACCCAGAAACGATAATCGACTCCAACGCTTGTCATCGTCGTACCAGACGTTTGCCTGAATCTCTCCATTGATCTGGAAGTGATTAGGCTCTAACTCCTGCATATGGACGACGCTGGCCTTTCCTGTAATCGTGTTGAATATTCTCTGGCTGTCTGTGACGTTGAAGTTCCAGTGGTTACTGGCGAACGACAGCCGATCAACAATCTCAACACCTGCTGCGGTGACTAGCTTCGTGCTTTCTTTATCATTCTGCATTGCGACTTCGGTGACAGATTTGTTTTCTGTTGTAGTTCCAGTCACTTTGGTAAGCTGATCATCGACCCAGAGTTCTTCACCGACGTAGTTGAACGTGAACACCGGAATCTTCATCACGGTGACTCTGATTTTTGATTCCACCGCAACGCTGAGATTTCCGCCCGATTCCGTAAATCGCACTTCATGGGTGCCAATGCGTTTCCCTTTGCGGGTAATGCTGTATCGGGTGAGTGGGCCATAGCGATCAGCCAAGTCGCGGGCGCTAGGGCTGGAATAAGCCAGTAATTCAGAGCCGCGGCCGGCGAGTAGCAAAGCGCCACCGCCTGACAGAGTCTTCAGAAATTGTCTTCTGGAGCTTACGTTTCGAGTCGTCATGGTTCTTTTACGATGTTTCGCATCAAGTGGTTTTCCGTGACAGCCAGTGCCGCAGTTTTTTCTCGCGACTCCGTTGACTGTCATGCACTTCGCAACCAAGGTTCTCGTACAGCTTATCTAACCAGTTCCCATTTTTGTCGCTCGCGCCTATCAATCTTCTTAGGGGGCCGAGGGTCTCGTGCACCTGCCTTTCGCCCCTGGCCAAGCGTTCAAGCAATCGACTGTCCGTCAAAAAAGGGTCTTCGAGTTCGTCGAATGCTTCGATCTCGCCTGGTTGGTGGTTGTCCAGATAGTGTAGATGGACCTTACGAATGAACGACGAAAAACGCGTATCGAGGGCTTTGACTACTGCTAGAGAAGGATTGCCACTGCGCGGGTTGGGGCGATATCCCTGATGGATATCGAGGTATCCGTTTTTGTGCCAGAAGGCTCTAGCCTCGAAGCTGTTGCCGAAACTTGCCCCGATGATATCCACGTTATTTGACACCGTTGTTGTGATGAATCGCAAAAGCTCTGATGCGATTTTTCGGCGCCGCCAGCCAGGAGATACGGCAATACGTGTAACTCTTGCGTAACGTGCTGCCAAGGCCGTGGTTTGGTTTGCGGTTTGCGCCAATAGTTGGGGCAGCAGTTGATGGGTAAGGCGCCGTTGTCTGGATACGATGGCTTCGTGCAGTGATTTTTCCAGTTCACCTTCAAGTGCGACTATAGCCGCGGCTACCAAATGCTCTGAAACAGATCCAATGAAAATCTTGGTTTTGGGCGCGTCGAGTAAGTGTTGAAGATCTATCGCGCTGGTTTGATAGTGGTGCTTGCGAAATAACTCATAGACGGATTTCAGTAAGTTCTCATCACTGGCTAATTGATCTTGAGTGACTTCAGAATAAACAGGAGTTGCACTATCGAGCTCAACAGTTTGATCTGCTGACGTGGCGGACAATGTCAGTTGATCAATGAATTGTTCAAGTGGATCGTCTGGATTCCATCGCCACGGCAGTTGGGGTTCGAAACGATGCCATCCGGGTAGATTGGTATCGAGCCATTGTGCAAAGCGAATGGTGAAACTTCGACCGGCGCTCTCATAACCTTCAACAGTCGTCGCGAGAACTACCTTTGGGTAGTGGCGGGTCCATTGTTTTAAAAGCTCAAGCGAGATGTTTGCCGCTTCATCAACCAGTAAGACTGGTGCTTTGTCGATATTGGTCTGGTCGAGAACTTGATCTATCGTAGTAAAAGACGGCTCATCGATATATTTCTCGATACTTTTTATGCCTCCTCGATACGTGGAGGTGAATAGACAGTCAACTTGTTTCGCCGCCAGAGTCTTAGCGAGTCGTCCGAGCAAAGTTGATTTGCCGCGTCCGCGTTTGCCTTCTATTACTGATAACGTTGGTACGTCGCGCGAGTAAAGCTCGACTAGCTCGAGCAGTATTTGATTCTGTTCTGATAAATTTTCGGCAGCCTTTTCGTTGTCGGAAACAGTGTTTGGAATCGCACTTAACAAACGCTGCAAGCGGCTTGCGTAACGCGAGGATGCTGCCCATTGATCCAATGGTGAAGTGATCCAGAAAAACGTACCGCCTCGTCGAACCGTTCCGCTCACTGCGGCAAAAAGTCCTGCATCAAAGTCCCGGGCGTAAATGACAAAGTCGTGCTCATTTCCGAGATGTCGTGTTAGTTCGTCGCTGCGATCGCACGTCTGCTTGTTGTTAACAATTGAGACATCGTCGCCATAGTGGTCAGTGATCCATGTTTGCCATTGATTCGATTCAATCGCATCTGTCGATTCAATGACTATTAGTGCGCGACAATGGCTAACACCTGCATTTAAATGCATGCGGGTGAATATCGCTTGTGCCTCTACGGCATTACTGACCGTTTGGCGACAGACAATTGTTTTAATTTCACACCGAATAGCTCTGACCATAGGTACAGTGTGTCCATCTTGAAACTTTATGTCTCAAGAGATTCTCCTCCAAGTGGTATTACAACAGGATGTTGACGACGGCCAAGGATGGCCGACTTTTTTTGGCTTGAACGCCAATACGGTAATTTTACCGACTCTTCTGCTTCCATTCGCGAATTTTGACTGTCATTTTGTGCGCTGGTGCACTACATAATTGGTGCGTGGTGAACACAATAACGTTCTTGATGGTGCGAACACTTTGGATGTCACGATTGCAATAGATATCGTGGTTGTTTAAATTCTTCGTGGATTCAAGCACTTAGTGTTTCAACTAAGTGAAAGTATTAGTTCCTATTATGGTGTCGCTGCGCGGTTTGTTGAATAATCGGCAGTGTTCATTGTTCTATGGCTGCGCTTCGGCGTGGTTTGGATAGCCTTGAGAGGTTAGCGAGTCTGTCCTAAGGTTGTTATGCGTGCAATTCATGTGTTGTCTACGACTGGTGCCTGTCATTTTTATTGGGTCCCAAACAAGGATGGCCGGACGGGTGCAGGCAAACCGGTATTTTGCTCCAAATTGCTGTGTGTTTACGTTCTTTAGTAATAAATCAAACGAGGATCACTCATGATCAAGAAGTATTTCGCTTTAACGCTCGTCACCGCAAGTATGCTTGTCGCAGGCTGCTCAAGCGACGACGATACACCTACTGAACCAGTAGCACCTACAGATCCGGCGGCAACTCCGGGTGAAGGTGGTACAGCGTTCGACACCATCGCTACTCGCGCTGATCTTTCAACTCTACTAGCTGCTATAAACGCGGTTCCTGGTTTGGCTGATACGCTCGATAATCCAGCCAATACTTTCACAATCTTCGCTCCAAACAACGGAGCTTTCACAGCCCTTGAAGATTCAAACCCTGACGACGAAGCAATTGCTGCGCTGCTCGCCGACCCTGACACACTGTCTCCAATTTTGACTTTCCACGTTATCAGTGGTGCGGTTGATTCGGTTGCAGCAGCTGCTGCTGTCGGTACTCCACAGACTACTGTGAATGGCGCGACTGTTGATCTGGCTGTAAGTGATTCTGCTCCAACGGGTCTTAGCATCGGTGGTGCTGACATCCTTGAAGCTGATTTGTCAGATGCTGAAGGTGGCAACGGTATTGTCCACATCATCGCTGGTGTACTGACTCCGCCAGTCGTTGTTGTAGAGCCTCCTGTGACAGGTGGTGGTGATGACGGTGCTCCTGTTGGTCCAGGAAATACTGGTCCTGTTGTCACAGCACTTAATGCTGCTGGCCTTGGTGGCTTTGTAACTTTCCTTGATGGCAACATTGGTAGCCCATCACTCGAAGACAACGCCTGGACTGTATTTGCACCAACTGATGCAGCGCTTGCTGCGGCGACTGGTGTCGTCAGCGAACAGGATCACATCAATGTTTCTGGCAACTTGTTGCCAGCTGATTTGGCGGCGTTAAGCGAAATCGTTACTAACGGTGGCAACTCTTTTGCAATCGGTGGTGATGCTACAGCTCTGACAATCGGTGGATTCAATGCCACATTGATTGACACCGGTACTGCTGGTGCAACTGTTTACAGCATCGACGGTGTTCTGCAGTAAAATCGTCGCTTAACGACGAAACGATAAACCGGCTGATCGCCTGATCAGCCGGTTTTTTTTCGCCTGTAAAAAAGTGAATCGCTCATGACCTTACGTATAAACAGCCAATTTGATAGTGGCAACATTCTGGTCCGCTCCGTTGACACAGATGCCAAGGGTGACTGGCACGCAAGACTCGCTATCGACACTGATGCCGAATCGGATTTTTTACAGTGGTTTCATTTTGAAGTTTCGGGAATGTCAGGCAAGTGCGTGCATTTTTCTATAGAGAACGCGTGCGACACGACTTATCCTGATGGCTGGGAGGACTTTAACGTTGTTTGTTCAAGTAATTGCCAGGACTGGCAGCGCTGCCCAAGCACCTATAACGGTAAGTCATTGGATTGGACTGTAGACGGTGACGCTAACATCATGCGCTTTGCGTACTTCGCTCCATACTCTTTGGAACGTCAAGCTGAATTTTTGGGTGCAGTCAGCGATCAAGCAGGCGTCAGTTATACCTCGCTTGGACAGACTTTGGATGGGCGGGAGTTAAACTATCTGATAATTGATAAACATCCAAATGATGCCCGTGAAGATAAACTCCCGATATGGGTAGTGGCCCGTCAGCACCCAGGGGAGAGTATGGCGTCTTGGTGGATAGAGGGATGGTTGGATCGCTTGCTGGACGAAGATGATGCAAGCAGTCGGGCATTGCGCCGAAAATCAATTATCCATGTAATGCCCAATATGAATCCTGACGGTTCATTCCGGGGACATCTGCGAACCAATGCAGTGGGTAGTAACCTCAATCGAGAGTGGGTGGCGCCTTCTATGGATAAGAGCCCTGAGGTTTTCCTGACGCTCGCTGAAATGGACAAGACTGGTGTTCACCTAGCACTTGATATACATGGTGATGAAGCTTTGCCATACAATTTCATTGCCGGCACCGAAGGCGTTCCTGGCTGGGATGAGCGTAGAGATAAGCAGCTGATTGAATTCAAACAAACAGTTGCAGCACTTAACCCTGATTTTCAGACGGTTCACGGTTATCCACGAAATCGTCCTGGCGCAGCCAATCTTTCCTTTTGTAGCAATCAACTGGCTGAAAGATTTAACTGTCTAGCCATGACGTTAGAGATGCCCTTTAAAGATACCAAGGATACTCCACGGCCATCAGTAGGGTGGTCGCCTGAACGTTGCCAGCGTTTAGGTGCAAGCTTTGTGGATGCAGTCTATCTGGCGCTTTGTGATAATTTAATCTCGAGTAAGTGATTACTGGAAGGCGGTTTCGAAAAAGCTCCTGAGTTTTCGTGAATGGAGTCTTTCGGATTTCATCTCGCCAAGCTTTTGCATGGCAAGCATTCCGATATCCAGATGCTGCGCGACTTGATTTTGATAAAACTCTGATGCCATACCGGGCAGTTTCAGCTCGCCCTGAAGTGGTTTGTCGGAAACACACAATAATGTGCCATACGGCACACGCAGGCGAAATCCGTTAGCGGCGATTGTTGCTGATTCCATATCCAAAGCGATGGCGCGTGACTGCGATAAACGGCGCACCGGCTCGCGCTGATCCTGTAGCTCCCAGTTGCGATTATCAATTGATGCGACAGTGCCAGTACGCATTATTCGCTTCAACTCAAACCCATCTAGCCCGGTTATCTCGGCAACTGCAGATTCCAATGCCACTTGCACTTCAGCGAGTGCAGGTATTGGAACCCACACTGGAATGTCGTTATCCAGAACTTTATCCTCGCGAACATAGGCGTGTGCTAACACATAGTCACCAAGTTCTTGTGAATTGCGCAAACCTGCACAGTGACCCAACATCAACCAGGCATGTGGCCTGAGTACGGCGACGTGGTCGGTGATCGTTTTTGCGTTTGAGGGGCCGACGCCAATATTGATCATCGTTATGCCACTGTTGTTTGGGCCAAGGAGATGATAGGCAGGCATCTGCGGATTGCGTGATGGCGCCTTTCCACTGGAGGGGCTTGTGGAACCAGGCCTGGTGATGAGGTTGCCCGGTTCAACGAAACCGAGGTAGGGGCAGTCTTCAGAGACCATTAGCTCTCGCGCGTGACGGCAGAATTCGTCAATGTAAAACTGATAATTGGTAAACAGGACGTAGTTTTGATAATGCTCTGGGTCTGTTGCGGAATAGTGCACAAGGCGGTGTAAGGAATAGTCAACGCGCTGTGCGGGAAACGGCGCCAAGGGCATTGGTAAGCCTTCTGAAATTTCATGAGTGCCGTTGACGATATAGTCGTTTACATGAGCAATATCGGGCACATCGAATACATCGCGCAGTGCTGTAGTAAAACTTTGCGGTGACTTTACAGTCAGAGGCGATCCTGCTTCCAGAGCAAAGTGCAATGGGATTGGTACATCGGATTCGACAATCTCGACTGATTCCTGGTGATTGGCTATCAGCAGTTCGAGTTGTCTTATCAGGTAATTTTTAAATAATCTTGGTTGGGTTATGGTTGTCGTATAGAGTCCCGGTTGATCGACGTGACCGTATGACAAGCGAGAATCAACACGCGCGAACGTGCTGTTTCGAAAACGGATCTCTGGATAAAAACTTCGATACTTGCCAGATGCCAGGCCTTTTTCCAAATGCTCTGCAAAGGATGTTCGGAGAAACGTCGTGTTGCGCTCATAGAGTGTGATCAGATGATCAACTGCCTCTGAGGCATCAGAGAAGCTCGCAGGCTCCATGGAAGGAGGGGAATGAACTTTGTCGGTCATAAATCGGTTCCGAGAGTTCTAGGCAAGGTTAGCACTAAACTCTTCGGTACAGCAAATAAGTGAAAGCCAATACGGTTGCTATCAGGTAGCTGTGGCTCAGTCCGGCTAACTGATTCACATCGAATAGCCAGTTCGCCAACGCAAAACCTAAAAATCCGATGGCGAGCCAGAATTGAGAGGCATAACTCTTTACTACCAAATAGGACAAACCGCCAGAACCTTTTACAACGTCGAAAAATCGCTTATTGAATGCCAGTCTGAAGAATGAAGAACAAAACGTGATGACAATCAACAACACAATACTGCTGTTGAAAAAGTAGCGAAGTACCCAGGACAGAATGTAAACACCGACCGCCCACCGATAGACGATATCCACCGATACTCGATCAATTGAATTCTTGATTAAAAAGAACAGCACCGAAAATACGAGTGCCAAAATCACTACGATCAGCCCAAGCTGTGCAAAATCCTCTTCAACGAAGAGAAACAGCGACACCGTCCAGAAATGACTTTCGAGGTAGAGAAAGATACCGTCCACCATAAATACGGGGCGGGAACCGCGTTGGTCCTTAAACGATAAACTCTCTTTGAAGGATACGTAGTCAATTGTTGCCAGTGTGTTGTTGGTGCCGTGATGTCTTAATAGTAAAAATGACCCTATCAAGCTGATAACAGCGGATAGACCAAGTAACCAGATAAGTCCGCCACGGTCGAGTAACAAGCCACCGGCGAGTATGCCGATCTTCAGTATGATGGTGACAAAGATCTGGAAGTTACCAAATTTTCTGCCCGCATCATTGTCGTGAATTTGACCCGCGAAAAGGGTACGTTGAGTTGTCCAGAAAAATGCGTTGTAGGTGCCGTTTAGTAAACCGACAATGACTATCCCCGCAACGCTGATATCGTCACGAACAAATAGATACACGGCTCCAATTAGAAAAAGCTCGAATAAGAAGCTTAAAGCGGCTAGTCGACCAACTGATATTGTGGCTGTCAGTTTTTGCCATGCGGTTAGTGCTATACAAAACCCCAAGCCTGAAAAGCCTAGCAGTACCGAAAGGCCGACAAGGTCAAGTCCGTGCTGCCACAGGTAGACGGGGAGAAAGAACGGGAACAACCCGATCAGGAAAGAGTGCAGTCCAAGAAACTCGTAGAAATAACGAGATCCCACTAGAAAATGTCGGAATCCGTAATCACAAGCGCATCCAACGCTTTATAAAATTTGCTTAGATCTTCTTTTTCGCCGTAGCGTGGAAAATCGTGCATTCGTGTGTAAGGCCGAGAATTGACCTCTAGGAATATGCATTTTTGATCGGTGTAGGGGACGTCGATGCCTTTCTCGAAAATCACATCTATTCCAAAGAGCTTTGCATCAAAGGCTTTGATCACTTTGAAGAACATGTCTCTGTTTACGTCCGGGATACTGTCTTGATCAATGATCTCGACAATGCCGCCTGGCGCTAAAGCGACCCGATTGAATAGTTCAACGTGTTCATCTGCTGCAGGTATCGATTCCAGGGTAAGTCCTTTGCGTTTCAGAAACTTTACAACATCAGTTGATTTGGAAATGGGGTAGATAGTTGGATGCAGTTCCATTTCAGCGCGTATGGCGTTTTCATCGTCAATGAGTTTATCGATCGTGTCACTGCCATTGCCGTTTACAAAAGGTGGATAGCGTCTGATCACGGATACCATTTCGTTATCTGTGGCCAGCACACGATAATTAGCACCAAGTAGATACTGCTCTACAACGCTGGTTGGCCACCACACCTTGACCATCAATGCGGCCTTCCATAATTCCTTGAAGTTATTGATAGGAAAGTGGCTACCGCGCGAGAAACCGCTGACATTAGGTTTGATAACCAGTGGAAATCCATGCTGCTTGGCAAACTTATGTGCCTTGTATGGATTCAGGAACAAGGTACCTTGCGCATGTGGGATGTCGTGACGTTCAAACATCTCGCGTGCCTGCCGCTTTGAACGGCTAGCTTTGCGTACCGCGAGAGTGTTGTAATTACTGCATCCAGCCATGTACTTCTGGCTGATCCAGCGATAGATTACCGCCTTGAGGGATTTCACACCTTATAGACAATCATGGTTGGGTGTGATGCTGACCGATTCGTGACTTGGCCACTTTCGCAGACTTGCTTCGACCGTAAGTCATCATGCGAGTGAAGATCGGCTGCGGGCGTTCAACTGGCTTGATGAGTTTTGTTGATTTAGCCAAAGCCATCATTGCATGGCGAATAAAGCGCCACTTCTCCTGCCAACTGTATGAGTCGTCAAGAAGATTGATAGGCATCGGTAAAAACAGGTTGATCTCAATAACGTGAAAGCGTCCAGCAACCAGATCAGCATGTGAGTTGGTTCGAACGCTCATACGGCTGATACCAAACTTGCCTATCTCACTAAGGAAAGCACCAAGCTGTGTGCGCTCTGATGTTGAGAATTGATCGGTTACATCGGCGTAGCGGGTATGCCGGTTGTACTTACTGTTGATCGGGAAGTGCTCGCTGTTGTTGATGGCTTCGGTAATCGTCAACACATCGTGTTCGGCATCGTCTCGATCAGAATCGATACTGAAGATTTCAAACTCGCGGGCACCGGGAGCCGCCTCTTGCATCAGGTAACGTTTCGCGCTGCTACCCAATTCTGCGCGGATCATTTTCAGTTCGTCGAGGCTGTCGGCACGACGAATGCCATGCGCGTTTTGGCCCCATTCGGGTTTCATGAAAACAGGGAAGGAGTTCGGTTCGATAGCGTCGCTGTCGATGTGCTGCTGCAGGCGCCATCTGTCAGGAATCAGCTGATCCAGCGACAGTTTCGAGAAAATTCCCTGCTCGTCAGAAAAGTAACGGGCGTTTAGCTGGAAGTATTTCCAGGGGGCAGTCAGTATCCTCATGCAACTGAGGATGTATGTGACAACCATGATGATCGTGATGTGCATGACAGGCCGACGCAGAATCCTTAAAGCCAATATTAACGCGAGCAGCGCCCAGCCGCTAGCTGATGACGCATCTCATTCTTGCAATGTTGTTATATCTGGAACCGGTATTCTAGATCTTTGAACCAAGACTTGCTGGAAGGTTCCCTATCAAGGTTGCCGAATCGTCAGTTCGCCGTTCCGCTGAATGAGCTCGAAATGTCGCAAAAAGCTCATGCCGAGCAGTGCAGTATGCTCCATACCGGGATTGATATGAGCCTGGACAGAGCCTCTGGCCAAAGGCCCTATGACGATTGAATCGAGGTTTGTCGAGTACACAGTCGCATCGCCATTGGCCGTAGAGACCCGATAGGCCAGGCCACGCTCCAGACCGATTTCCTCCGCAATTACCTCAGGAATGCTGATTCCGGAGGCCCCTGTGTCCACCAGAAATTCGACCTGATGCCCATTTACCAGCCCGGTGACGACAAAGTGCCCATAACGATCTGCCTGTAATTTCACCCCAGCTCCGGATTCTGTATTGGCACTGAGTGTGATCGCCGCTCGTTTCGCAGCGCGATTTTCCAGCCATTGTTGCGCCAACCAGGTGCTACCAACGAGCACCAGAATCCACGCCCCGACGACTAGCCATTTGCCGTAGCGATCAACGATATCGGGTGGTCCGGGAGGTTGTTCCGAATCACCTGATCGATAGTCTGGTTTGAGATCATTTGTCATAGGTCTTG
>CAZQOI010000007.1:0-74096 GCA_964594905.1 uncultured Granulosicoccaceae bacterium | reverse complement strand
CCTGGTGCTGGAGGCGGTGTCAGATCAACAATCAATTCATTCGAGCTAACATCAACACCAACTGTTCCACTGCTATGTGAGAGCTGTGCTGTAACGCTGTAGGTGCTTTCTCCAAGCATGTTCCCAGCAGGTATGCTCAGATCCCAGGTTCCATCACCATTGACTACAAGATTCCCATCGCCGTTTGAGTATGGAACCCCATTAACCGTGACGGTAAACGTTTCACCGGCAACCAAATCTACCAAACCACCAATTACCGGCGTAACCGAGTTGGTAAGAAGGCTCGTCACAATCGGCAAGGAATTAACGTTTAGAACAAAGGTGTCCTGAATAAGCAGTTCGTCATATTCATCAGCACCATCTCCGTTATTACCATCCTCAATGACAGTATCTTCATCAATATCAAACTGATCTATTTGTGTACCACTCACCGTCACCGTTGCGGTAACGGCTGCACTTCCGTTCGCCATCAAATTGGCCAAGGCTGTACGTTCAACCTCCCACACACCTCCACCTTGATCTGTAACTGTGCCGCCTGTGGAACTCAGGCTCACAGTGGTCGGTACGTTGGAGAAAAGCAATTCGGTGATTTGTGTTTCGGAACCATCAATATCAGCGGAGTCTGATAACGTCACATTGAGAGGCATAGGCGTTGCGACATAACCCGTCGCGTCACTAGCCGTCAACAACGATGGATCGGCTACTGGCTCCACCAAAATTTCAACAGTTTCAACTTCTCCTGTTGAAGACAAACCAAAAGTGAGTACGGTTGACCCGGCTTCGTGTTCAGTTGGTGCAAAAGCAAGCGTAGGTAGATCCGAAAAATCAATCTCCCAGTCGCCAGTGGGTGTAGGAGAACCTAAGGTAAGCAAGCTATCGGTGGGAAGACCGGTAATCGAAAACGGCTCATTACCTAGCCAGGAAATATGCGCGTTTCCTTGATAGTCGCGAAAAGACTGCGTTCCGCCATTCGAATGCGCACTGAATTCTAAGGTTCGACTTCCATCAGGGTTATCAGTCAGCGTCATTGTTGAAGTTTCAACAAATATGTCGGTGAAACTACCTGCATTCTTGTTGCTCTGATACAGCGGCGTACCGCCATCAGTCGCACCGAAGAATGTGGAACCTAGCGGTACAGCATCCCATGACAACAAGTCTGGGGTGCTCGCCCGTATAAAGGTTATTGAACCTGCACTGGTCAACTTCGCGAGATCAATAACCGCGAAGCCCATTCCGATATTTTCATTCGTATCTGTTCCGCCGATCGTGTTCCACGACATTTGAAGAATGCCCACAGTAGCGCTTGCAGGCACATCAAACGTGAATTCATCAATGGGATCACCGTTAGAATCAACACCATCGACCGGACTCGCATCAAAAAGAGCATCCGAACTACCAACATTGACAAATGAAGCTATCGAACTGAACCCTGTTCGCTCATAAAATTCAGCAGTGAACATCGATGTATAGTTGTTCGCAAATCCACTTGCTCGCTCAACTTCAAGTTCTCCCGCTACATTGATATAAACAGTTGGATCGTGTTTAACTTTAGACAATCCAATTGTGTCGCCCAGAATAGTCGCGCTACTGGACAAGATACTTGGTGTAGCTGCTGGGCCCTGCCTTAGATCTACCAATGGGTAATTCTTAAAGGCATAGGTGACAGTGTTGGTGCTGGATTCACCTACTTGAGCGGCCAATGCTCCAGACACGGTACCAGCTTCAAGATCGATAACCAGTCGGCTGAATCCTTTATGCTCAACCGCAAAACTCGCACCCGTAGCTGCACTGATACTGTTCAGGTTAATAATACCTTTGTCACCACTAACGGGCTCAACAGCAGCTGGAATCGGAAGCGAAGACACTGACTCACCAGCATTTTGCACCGTGTTGCCAGCACTAAGAAAATTCGTGCTGTTACCATCTGACGTCATATACTCGAGGTGATAACTGGTTTCCAAGGTGTGAGTTTCAACTATCGAGAATACGTTTCCAGTTAATGAAAACGTAGGGTCAGATGCACCAGTCTCGTGACCAATTACCTTTGTCGGATCACTTAACACCGACTGCCCGAGAGGCACATTTTCCCAACTGTACTGATCCAGTTGGTTAAGGGTTCCGTTGTTGAGAAACGCTACACGGCCACTTGAGGTACCGTTAACAAGATTAACGCGCGCATTCAGCAGTTGATAATCATCATCAGTTGAATCGTCGCCAGCGGTATTACGAAACTGTGTCGAATAGCCTGTAATCGTGATACTTGAGGAGCCAGTTGGAACTGTTACGGTGCTGGGTGTACTTCCCGCAGAATCAGATCGAAACAGTATTTCGGTACCGATAACGTCCTGAAGCGAGCCGCCATTGAACAAACCGGGAGTAACCGAAAGCCCCAAAGGGATATTGGTATCTTCAGGAGTTACTAATATTGGATTTGCAACAGTCAGGAAATCGCTTGCACCAGCTATCGATATAGTGACCGTTGCCGAACTACTGCCACCTGCACCATCATTGATTTCATAAGTAAATGAGTCGGTTCCACCAAATCCAACATTTGGCACATACTGAAAACTACCGTCAGCATTAACCGTCACCGCGCCGTTAGTCGCTTCAGTCAGTTTGCTGAAGACATCAGAAGGCCCATCAAGATCTTGATCGTTCGAAGCCACAGACCCTGTGACGGTCTGTCCAGAACTTGTGTTGAAGTTGTCGTCTACGGCTATCGGTGCTGTTGCGAGCGCCAAGCCTGAGCGCATCAAAAACAAAACAGCAATCAACACAGGTAGGTTTCTGATCTTAAACAGAAGATGAAAGAACATCAAAAACCGGGAGCCGCCCTGGTCGTGAGTGGACTTGAGCATTGGTTCAAATAAACACGCACTTTTGGTGGTGATCAAGCCATAGGCGAGCCTATTGTTGTGCATTCAATACGCCTGCCAGACACCACGACCCAATCTAAGCAATCTAACTCGGCGCAATTTACAAGCCAGCAGTTGAAAACCACGGGCTACTTGGCGTTACATCGTAGGGATGATTTACCTTAGTTCACAATGTTCTAACAAGACATTGGGTAACCGAGTTCGCATTATTTGAACAAGACGCAAATAAAGTGAGAGATACAGAAAATGCCAATGCATTGACTGTCAAATTTTACGCACTTTCAATTTTTTGACCTTCTCGCGAAGGTGTTATTTCAAACGCGATATATAACGGGTAGTGTTGGTATCAAACCAAGTTCGTGAGTATTCGGCTTGTTGGTCATGTTGATCCCACCCCTTACGCTCAACATACCCCCAAGTGCTTTCGGCACCCGTAGCAAAATCTTTTGGTCGCCAAGCAGGGGGCGTATCAACTGCTATGGAGTCTTCAACTCGTGCAATCCAGAATCCCAACTCTTCCTTGTAGAGTTGATAAAGCGATTCCGACACTTCGCTCTGGGTGATCTCACCTTGAACATAATTCGCATCCAGCCAGATTTCCTCAAGCGCGGAATCTATATCTGAAATGCGACGCAATCTGCGAATTCGATAATAGGAATCACTTTGGGCAAAGTTAACGTCCGCATCACCCTTGACCTTGTCTACGGACAGCGGAATTGCATCTGGTAGCCCAGCGCCTGCCAATAATTCAAGCCTGAAGAACCCGTAAATAGTGTCGTTGGTATCAGTGTTACGGATATAGTTTCCCGAGCCTTGGATCCGCTCAAGCAGACCCTTTTCGCCAAGATCAGCAAGTGCCTTACGCAGGGTCCCGACGGCTATTCCGAGTTGCTGTGCCATGGCGCGTTCGGGCTCCAGGCGCTCCCCATCCAGCAGAATTCCAGCTTTGATTTCGCGCGCCAACATCTCACTAACTTGCAGATGTATCGGCAAGCGCCCTCTCCGAAACAGGATTCGTTCTCGGCGGCCTGATGACGGACGCGAACTTTCCGCCACTAGATCAGGTTTAGCGTTTCCGAGCTGTAGATATTCTGTACGCGCCATATTAATTGATACACTATTGACACATTGATGCACCAATGATACAACATTTTCTGAAATTACCGAGGAAATTAATCACGTGACTGTCGTTCCTGTTTATTCTTCTGATCTCGACGCACTCGAGGTCTCCTGGTTCGCACCGCTCTGCTCCGACGACTATCGCTACTTGGGTGTCCCGGACGGGCAATACCGCTCGAGCTGGGAGAACACGTCGGCAATCATGCAAGCGGCCGATAAGCTCGGTTATCGCAATATCTTGTGCCCCTCATCTTTTCAAGTGGGTCAGGACACGCTGAGCTTTGTCGCAGCCTGCGCGCCGATAACTGAGAACATCAATATGCTGGGTGCGGTCCGTTGTGGTGAAATGCAACCGATCATGCTCGCACGGACCATCGCAACGCTCGATCACATGCTGAAGGGACGCTTGACGATCAATATCATCTCATCTGATTTTCCCGGAGAGAAAGACGACAGTGCTTACCGCTATCAGCGTTCGCGTGAAGTCGTCCAGATACTCAAACAAGCCTGGACGCAAGACGAAATAAACTTCGAAGGTGAGATCTATAACTTCAAAGGTCTTACAACAGATCCGGCAAAACCTTATCAACAAAACGGAGGACCATTGATGTACTTCGGCGGTTATTCACCACCCGCTCTGGAACTGTGCGGTGAACACTGCGATGTATATTTGATGTGGCCTGAGAAAAAAGAAGAGTTGGCAGAGCGTATGAAAGCGGTCCATGCCTGTGCTCAGAAGTATGACCGCATACTCGATTACGGCTTACGCGTGCACATGATCGTTCGCGATACCGAACAAGAGGCCCGCGAATACGCAGCTGAACTGGTATCCAAACTAGATGATGATCAAGGCAAAGCAATTCGTGAGCGTGCACTTGATGCAACATCATTAGGAGTTGCTTTACAAGCGAAGAATCGTGAGGCTGCAAGTGACGAAGGTTTCATCGAGCCTCATCTATGGACAGGTGTTGGTCGTGCTCGTTCCGGCTGTGGTGCTGCCTTGGTAGGTTCAACCGATCAAGTCATGAGTGAAATCGAGGCTTATCAAAAAATGGGAATTCGTTCGTTCATTTTCTCGGGTTATCCACACCTTGAGGAGTGCCATTCCTTTGGAACCCGAGTACTGCCAAATTTGAAAACCTGCTCTCTGCCCGAGGAATACGGTCGCATTCCAGCCGAATCACCAGAGGTGCCACTTGCAGCAGGTATCCGAGCCTGATGCAACGAGTCACCCTCGATAAACTTGAGCTCAGTCGAATTGTCTACGGAATGTGGCGTCTTGCTGATGATCAAGATACATCACCCGCACATGTTCAGGAAAAAATCGAAGCATGCTTGTCGCAAGGCATCACTAGTTTTGATCAAGCCGATATTTACGGCAACTACACATGCGAACGCTTACTTGGCGAGACACTAAGAAGTGCACCGGCCCTTCGTAATAAGATGGAGATCATCACCAAGTGCGATATAAATTTAGTATCGCCTGCCTTTCCCAATAGACGGGTAAAGCACTACGACACCAGTTGCGAACATATCGAAACCAGTGTCAATCGCTCCTTGGAGAATATGCACATTGAGCATATCGATCTACTGTTGCTGCATCGTCCGGATCCCTTGATGGATGCAGAAGAGACTGGAAAGACACTGGATGATCTGATTAAAAGTGGCAAAGTACGTTCTGTCGGTGTGTCGAATTTTCGGCCTCACGATTGGTCATTGCTTCAATCGAATATGGCGGCTTCACTGCAAACCAATCAAATCGAACTAAGCCTCAGCGCGACGGATGCATTTACCAATGGTGACCTGGCATTCCTGCAACAGCACAAGATCCCTCCCATGGCGTGGTCACCCCTTGCAGGTGGTCAACTGTTTAACAATACGGCAACTAAAAGAGCATCGACACTTATCAATCGTCTTGAAGCCATCGCGTCAGAACACCAGGTCGATAGTGCAGCAATCGCTATTGCCTGGCTCCTTCGTCACCCTATTGGCATTCTCCCAGTACTCGGTACCAATTCCCTGAAACGTATCAAGACGCTCTCATCATCATTGAACATTGATATGGATAGAGAAACCTGGTTTGAGTTGTACGCATTGGCAACTGGAAAGGAGGTACCCTGAAGAGTACTATCTATCGACTGCTTGAATCGGGCTAACTAGGTATGAACAGATCTACTGATAATCGGACTCAGTGTTGACTGATTACAGCGCTCGTTTGACTTGAATAAGTTCTGCAATGATAGACACAGCAATCTCAGCTGATGTTCTACTTCCAATCGACAGGCCCACTGGACCGCGCAGACGCTCAACACTTTCAGCAGGAACATCAAGCGCGATCAGTCGTTCGCAGCGCTTTGCGTAATTTCTCTTCGAACCTAGTGCACCGACATAAAACGCTTCACTGGGAAGTGCTTCTATCAGGGCAAGATCATCAAGGTTGGGATCATGCGTCAAAGCCAATACCGCACTTTGTGGATCAACCGCACAATTGAGCACTGCCTCATCAGGTAGAGAATCGAGTAATTCGGTTCCAGCGACTTGCCAGGCAGCGCGAAACTCTGGCCGAGGATCACACACCACCACCTCAAAATCTAACGCAAGTGCAAATTCCGCTGTGTATCTTGAAAGTTGCCCTGCACCGATAATCAATAGTCTCCACGCTGGACCATACACCTGCACAAGCTCTTGACCATCCCAGGAAAATGTATCGCTGCGTTGCGCTGCATGAATCGTCGCAAGCTGATTTCCAATAGTGACCTGCCGTCTGACTCGTTTTCGTTGATCGAGATTGGCCAGTATGTTTCGCAGAATACTTGCATCATTCAGCGACTCGAATACCAGTTCAAGCTCACCTCCACAGGCAAGACCAAAGCGACGTGCATCCTCGTCATTGACTTTATGAGTAAATGCCCGTGTTTTATCGCTGTTGCGAAAGGACTCTGACAGTTGCTTCTCTACACAGCCACCAGACACCGACCCAACGAGCACACCGTCATCTCGAATGGCCGCAAGAGATCCCGGTGGTCTGGGAGACGAGCCCCAGGTGCGAGCAACTGTCACCAGCTCGACTCCTCGATCTTGTTCCAGCCAATCGGCGGCGGTTTTTAAAACCTCCGTATCGCTGTTATCAATACTCATGACTCAATTGTCAAAATTACCTGTCACCAAGCTTAGCTATCGCTAGATAGTAACGCGTCCATTTACCGTTTACCAAAGCTAATAATTCAGTATCCGTCACACCTTTGCCTCGTTATACTGGGCAGCCAAGGAGTCGGAGCCTTAAACTATGCCTACAGATCTCGCTATTACGGTCATAGGACCAGATCGCAACGGCATCGTTAGCGAGCTCAGCCAACTTATCGCGCTGCACGAGGCTAATTGGCTTGACAGTCACATGGCAATACTCGCTGGACAATTTGCCGGGATTATTCATGTCAGCGCGCCACAAAATGCAGTTGACGATCTTAAAACCGCACTACTGGGGCTTAAAAACAAACAACTGCATATCACTATCGAAAAGGGTAGTAAAACAAAGGTCGAGACCGACAGTCGTCAAATACAACTCCAGCTAACCGGTCTTGATCATTCTGGAATCGTTCGTGACATCACACAAGCTCTGTTTAATATCAATGTCAGTGTGGCTGAGTTTGAATCTGCCCAATATGAAGGCTCGATGTCCGGGGAAGCAATGTTTCGCGCCAAGGCACGTCTTAACGTTCCAGCCAACGTGTCCATGGAAACGCTGGACGAGGCTATGCAAAGTGTCTCCAGTAGCTTGATGGCAGACATCGCTCTAGCAGACGCTTGAGAAACCTGAAGTCTTATAACACTAATCATTCAGGTGCGATGTGCCAACAGTTGAATCCCTTTTAAGCAATCCAAGCTTGCTTGTCCTTTTATGTGTGGCAGCCTTTTTTATCGGATTATCAAAAGGTGGCTTACCAGCAATTGCCATGCTCAGTGTACCTATTCTTTCACTGACAATGTCGCCGCTGGTAGCGGCAGCGTTGTTACTTCCAATATATATCCTTTCAGACATTGTTGGCGTTTGGCTGTATCGCCACGAATACAGCTTGATCAATCTGAAGACTCTTATCCCAGCAGGCATTCTTGGTGTTCTGATTGGCTGGGGCACAGCAGCCTACGTAACAGATGCGATAGTTACGTTGTTGATTGGGATTATGGGAATCAGCTTTTGTCTGTACACCTGGCTAGGAAAAAAGGATGTCGTCGTTGCCAAGCCCGCAAGCACTGGGAAAGGTCTTTTCTGGGGAACACTATCAGGCTTCACAAGTTTTGTTTCTCACGCAGGCGCACCTCCATTTCAGATCTATGTTCTTCCCCAACGATTGCCAAAGATGGTATTTGCCGGCACAACTACCATTTTGTTCGCGATAGTGAACTTAGCCAAGGTAGTGCCCTATTCCGCATTGCAACCTTATAACGCCTCTACGTTAAAGGTTGCGTTGTTTCTGTTACCGATTGCTGCAATTGGAGCTGCATTAGGTCGGCAATTGATCAAACGTTTACCTGAAAAATGGTTTTTTCGAGCAGTACAGATTACCTTGTTTCTGATCTCTATTAAACTGATTATCAATGCAATATAATGTTGCCTGATGGTATGCAATAATACTTATATTCAACTGTATACAACTCGACGATGAAAGCTGACCAACTCCGATATAGAAACGATCAACAAGAAAGTGATGCACTGCTGACTGAAAGAGACGTCAAACGTGTTGTCGAAGCACTGGAAAAGCACGAAGCCGAGGGCCCTAGCGGGCTGCGGCGCCGCTTACTATCCACATCAGTAAGACTAAGCAGGCAAATGGCACCCGATATTTATTCACTTGTCGATGAGTGCATAGAACGTTTGTCAATGAAAATTCCTGTTGAACTTTACGTATTCGCCAGCCCTCAATTCAACGCGATGTGCTTTAAGCCTGAGGATGGTCGGCTATTCGTAATGTTTTCCTCGAGTCTGTTAGAGGGTTTCACGCCTAAAGAATTACAGTTTGTTATCGGTCACGAATTTGGACATCACGTATATAACCATCACGCCATACCAATTGGCTACCTCGTCAAAGGACCCAATCGCCCAGATCCAAAACTCGCATTAAGATTGTTTGCGTGGTCTCGCAACGCTGAAATCTCGGCGGATCGTGCTGGCGCCTGGTGCGCACAGGATTTTGAAAGCGTCGCCAGCGCATTGTTCAAGCTGGCGTCAGGACTGACAAGTAACACAGTCAAGTTTGATCTTGATGAATTCCTTAAACAAGTCGACGACATGCAAGCTGAGGACGCAGAGCCTGGGCAAAGTGCACCGGAGGGTGATTGGTTTTCCACCCATCCGTTTAGCCCGCTAAGAGTTAAAGCCCTGCGCTTGTTCTTTGCTTCGAATCTGATGCTTGAAGATGGCAGTACGATAGACGAGATGGACGTTGGTGTACAGCGCTTATTGAGCTTGATGGAACCAAGTTATCTCGATGCGCGAACAGACGCCGCTATTTCCATGAGGCATCTCTTGTTCGCAGGCTCGATCGTCGTGGCTAATGCGGCAAATGGTGTTTCCGATAAAGAAATAGAGATTTTCGAGCAATTTTTTGAAAAGGGCGAATACAACGATAAGCTAAATCCAAAACGTATAGCAGAGCAATTACCTCAACGTATCGCCCGGGTAAAAGAAAATTGCACTGAGACTCAGGCCATGCAAGTTGTACGTGATTTATGCGTCATCGCGATGGGCGATGGAGATGTAAATCCTGAAGAACGTGATGCGCTCAATGATATAGCCGACGGCCTAGGTGTTTCTCGCACATTCGTTTGCATGACAATCGAATGTGAAATTGAGCCCGACTAGTTAGTTTGTAGGATCGTAATAGAGAACACAGAATTTATTATCAATTATCCTGCGCCTCAACAGCTGAATTATATAGCCCCATTCCTACAAAACTTTGAGCAATAATTTATGAATTTAACCCTTGCGCAAGCCAAAGACATTATCAAGCACACTCTGGCCGAGCAGCATAAACATGGATTCAAACCCTTGGCTGTTGTGGTCTTGGGCGCCGGAGGATCGATAAAAGCAAGCGAAAGTCAGGATGGCACCAGTTTGGTAAGACCCAAGGTCGCTCACGGCAAGGCTTACGGTGCTTACTCTGTTGGCTTGGGATCACGTGCTTTGTTCGAGCGCGCAAAAGTCGAACCTTTTTTCATTCAAGCAATGAATTCACTATGTGATGGCGCTTTAGTACCAGTACCAGGTGGTGTTCTTATACGTTCAAAAGAGGGCGAACTGCTGGGTGCCGTAGGTGTGACTGGCGATATTTCTGATAACGATGAGAAGTGCGCTGTCGCTGGGATAGAAGCTGTTGGACTTGTTGCCGATGTTGGCTAAGCATCAAACGATGTTGCTTAATGAGTCATCGCATAGACCACATAGTTAACGCCTAGACGATAAGCCATGGCAGTAAAAGGCTCGGGATACATCGCATCATCAGCATGTTCCCAGCCATCGCCAATATCCTGATTGAAATTGATGGCAACCATGGTCCGTCCTTGATCATCCTTGATACCAAGCCAACCCGGCTTAACTCCACCCTTCTCCCAGGTACGCCCACTCATAACTGCACGGATACCTGGTACCTGTAGACGTTCATTTAAATCATACAAGACTTGAAATTCCTCAGAGCTGCCGTCGAGTCTTTCAATGGGTCGATCAGGGAAAACCTTAGCCATTAAAGACTCAAAATTTTCCCATTCATAATATCCGTGGAAGTCATCAACCATCAGAAATCCACCGCGTAGTAAATACTCACGCAGATTTTCAACTTCATTTGGTGACAATGACATATAACCAACTTCGACCACATACAGCCAGGGATAATCAAAAATCTTATCTTGATCGAGGGTTAGGACCTGGCCGTCAGGCGAAGTACTTATTCTTGTTAGCCGCGACAAACCACCCGTAAAGTGTGTTTCAGCTTCCGGCCAATCAGCCTGCCAACGCGGCCAGTCGCCAAAACCCTGATAACGAATGCGAGCAAACTCAAATTCGTAGCCAGAGTCCCCTGATACTGGTGAACAACTGAGTATCGCCGCCAGGCACATAAATCGTAAAGAGAAGGCCATGCCGTCACTATACACCGCCAAGTACAAATGAAAAGATCACAAATTTTTCAATATCCCATTAATTGACTGTCAAAGGGATAGGTTGTCAGATTTTCATATCCCGTATCAGTAACAAGTACTTGATCTTCAAGTTTGATCGAGAACGCGCCACCTACCTCGCCCACAAGTGCTTCAACGCATAGCACCATGCCAGGTTCCAACTCGTGATCGAATGCACCTTCAACCATTTTGTCAGGATAGGCAACGAGTGGCCACTCATCGCACAAACCAACCCCATGCATCAAGCAACCATACTTATGCTTTTGAAATTTATCGTCGAGTACATGAGATTGACGAGAAAGTTCTTGAATATTGACCCCGGGCTTTAACATGTCCATGTTGGTCATGATGTGCTCATGCGCATGTTGCATGGCATAAACCATATCCTTGGGAGGTGACTTCTCTCCAATCCACCAACTACGACTAATATCTACACAAATACCATAACTACCAACAAGATCAGAATCAAAGCTGATAATTTCATTGTTCTGAATAATTCTTTGCCCACACTCTTGAAACCATGGATTCGTTCTCTGTCCAGATGTCAATAAGCGAGTTTCGATCCACTCACCACCACGCCGAATATTTTCAGCATGCAAAATCGACCACACATCGTTTTCTGATAAGCATTTCTTCGGCACATGCTCTCGAGCATATTGCTCCATAATGGTGACTGACGTTTGGCATGCATGCGAAGCACAACGCATAGCCAATATTTCATCAGACCCCTTTACTGAACGGCATCGTTCGGTGAGCTCCTCTCCTGCAAAAACTTCAAACTTCTGTGCTTCAAGCGCACGCAATCCGTGCAACATGACCTTGTCTACCGCCAGACGACGATTGCCTCCACCATGCTCATCAATTAGTACGCGAACTTCATTTGAAAAAACATCGGCTGCGACATCTATTCGATCACCACGATCAAAATAGAACAGATCCGCGCCAGCACGTTGTTCTTTGACCAACGGGTTGAATGTTGATAAAAAAGGAGAGTTTTTGTAATCCCAAATCACCATATACCCGTCAGCACAAACCAGTACTGCACGAAAAGGATTATGCGTGTTCCATAACTGCATATTGGTGCTGTCAGTGGCGTAGCGGATGTTCAATGGATCAAATAAAAGAACACCGCCATAGTCACGATCGACAACATGCTGCGTTAGACGCTCCCAACGGTATTGCCGCATCGCTGGAAGGTCGGGTAAGATCAATCCCGCACTCTCCCATTCCGAGAACGCAAGGCGGGTTGGTCCGATCTCGATACGGTCATCGTCATTAGATGAGCCGTCAGCTAGAAACTCACCACGGCTTGGGTCGATCTTGCGACTCTCTCTGTAGCAATCGACTGAGGGAAAGCTGCTCATGTTAATTCGGATTATCCAGATACTGCCTCGATTGTAACTAGCATAAACATGAATTCATTACCAACAAACACAGAAAACTTTGCGAACTGCGACATTATTTCTATCGAGGTAGATCAGATCGGCCTTGGGCCCTTTACACCGCTTTAAGTGAATACATGGAACCTTCAATAAAAATCTTACTCAATCTCTACTAGAAAATCACCAACCAGTCTCGAGCAAATATCATGCGTATCAGATTACCTGCTTTCATATTGATGATCTTTGCGATCACCATGTCTTATGTACATATAGTCAGGGCAAGTGATTCCACTTTTGAACAGGCAAGTGTTCCTAAAATGTTTGTTGACTTGCTCGCCAATGACTCAGCCGGCATTACCGAGGATATCCACACGCTAAAAGCAAACTGGCACCCCGGCATGATACCGATGGCACTTGAAACCGCACGCTTTACTCATAGCGAGTTCTTGTTCAGATCTCTTTTTGCAATGTTGTCCGAACAAACTGGTCAACAACTCGGCGATGACATTGACGCTTGGTATCACTGGCTGTGGGCACAGGATGAAAACAGACATCCACACTATGCAAGTTTCAAATCACGGCTATACCGCGAAATTGACGAAAAATTTGAACATTACTTTGACGACACCCGTGAGACCACCGTGCGCCTGGACGAAGCCCGCTGGGGTGGTGTACTCCAAGACGGCATTCCCCCGTTACGACAACCAGAGATGATCCCAGCTAAGCAAGCTGCTTACCTTGCCGATTCTGATGTCGTTTTTGGCATCAAGTACAACGGAGATGCTCGCGCCTACCCTAAAAGAATACTCGCCTGGCACGAAATGTTTATAGATACCGTTGGCGGAGAAGAATATGCGGGTGTCTATTGCACCTTATGTGGCGCTGTCATTCTTTACAAGACACACCACAAAGGCGTACATCATGAATTGGGTACTAGCGGATTTTTATATCGTTCCAATAAAATGATGTATGACAAGAAAACGCAATCACTATGGAGTACAACCTGGGGAAGACCAACCGTTGGCCCTTTGGTTGGCAAAGGAATCGAACTTGAGCGTAGTTATGTTGTGACCAGTACCTGGGGGGAATGGAAACGACGTCACCCCGACACATCAGTTTTGTCACTCAATACCGGGCACTCAAGAGACTATGATGAAGGTGTCGCCTATCGTCAATACTTTGCAAGCGATGCACTGATGTTTTCTGTGCCAAGTATCGACGACAGGCTGGCAAACAAGGCAGAAATTCTGGCGTTACAGTTTCCTGATTCAAGTGAGGATCGCCTTGCTGTCAGCGCCAAATATCTTGCCGGAAATCCTGTATACAGCGATTCATTGGGCACAAAAAAATTCGTCATCTTTACCGACCCCACCGGCGCCAATCGAGTGTACGAAAGCGAAGGCATTAATTTTGTCAGTTACGACGGCGATCGTACAGTTGTCGACAACGATGGCAATACATGGAGGCTGACAGAATCTCATATCACACGAGACGATGGAACAAAACACGCACGCTTACCCGCCCATCGCGCGTTCTGGTTTGGCTGGCAAGCAGTTCATCCCGATACCCGCCTGGTAATGTGACATCATCTGGAATCTTTCAGTCCTTAGTCAGCTACATTCACATATGAATAATCTATCTATCCAGATCGATTCCTACATCGGTTCTCAGATTAGTGATTCATGAATAACGACAAACCCTTCGCCCCATCCGCTGACAGAAACAAAGACGCTATCCTGAATATTCTGCGCACTGAGCTGTACGCTGGAGAATCAGTGCTCGAGTACGGCAGCGGTACAGGTCAACATGCCTGCCACTTTGCCACAGCGCTTACCGAGATACTCTGGCAACCTACCGATGTTGCAGACAAACTACCGGGCCTACAACGCTGGATAGACGATTCGGACTGTTCAAACATTCTGCCACCATTCGAATTGGATCTAAGTCAATCTGATCAAACCATTCAAGACCACTCCAACTGCTATAGCGCCAACACGCTGCACATTGTCCCGGTTGACTTGATCAACAAGCTCTTCTCACATGCAGCGGCCACACTACCGGACAATGGAAAACTGATTATTTATGGTCCCTATCGCTTCCATGGCAAGCATATCAGCGAAGGCAATCGGTCTTTCGACAGACAACTTAGAGATGAGGGTTTTGGAAGCGGTATCCGGGATATCGATGATTTAAACGGCATAGCCGCTGAAAACCGTTTTTCAACAGCTAGAGTGATCCCCATGCCTGCCAACAACCATATATTGATCTGGACAAGGCAATCCGACTGAATTAGCTAGTAATCAATCTTACCTCGTAGTGATTTCGTTTTGGATCGCTTTGTTTTACTATCCATTCGGCGCTTTGCAGAATTTCGACTTGGCTTGGTCGCGATACGTTTCTGCTTGACAACGATAGCCTTAAGAATCAATTCACGTAGTCTGTTGAATGCTTCAATCTTGTTCCTTTCACGGCTACGTTGCGCCTGAGATTTAATAACGATAACCCCATCGTCTGTCATCCGATGGTCTCCACAGCGCAGTATCTTGTCTTTGTAATATTGGGGCAATGACGAGGCTTTTACATCGAACCTCAAATGCACAGCAGTAGAAACCTTGTTGACATGCTGCCCGCCAGAACCACTGGATCTGATGGCATTCAACTCGATTTCCTTCTCAGGGATACTTAAATGTGAATTAATTTGAAGCACAGCTTAAATTCTAGCGGAACCAGCTGTCGAATACAGCTATCTGCTTCGATTATCGCTAACTGGACTAGTTACCACACGTGTATTAGGATTGGACTCTGTATCAGGCCCGCCACTCGATTCAACACAATGAGCTGGATTCAAGCGCAAGAAAAAAGTCACCGGGTGGGATTACATCAGATCAGGAAGCACATTGCTAAATACTTTGCCAAATACTTTTCAATCATCACCCTGCTTTTTGTAAGCAGCAACCCGTCTATCAGCGTTGCGAATGACACTGATACATCCCAAGAAAAACCTGGTGTGTCGACAACCGTCAACACTAGAGCGAGACACCCGGATGTTATCAATCCACCACTACCCAACGGCCCCCTGAACGAGTTTCATATTGCTCGATTAGTGTTTGACACCAACAGCAGTCATGGCTGGGGACCTGGTCGCCCGTGGTGGCGAATCGATTGGCCAGAAGCAGAGGCACATTTTCTCGATGGTCTTGAGCGCTACACAGTCTTAAGCCTTGCACCTGATAGCGCACACATCGAAATTGAAGAAGAAGCCCTGTTCGATCACCCTTGGTTGTTCGCGCAACAGGTGGGGCGATGGCGAGTAAGTGATCATCAAGCAGACCTTTTAGGTGAATATTTACAACGTGGTGGATTCCTTCTGGCTGACGATATACATGGACCCAATGATTGGGCAACATTTTCAGAAGTCATGCAACGCGCGTTACCAGGTCACAAAATTATCGATATCGAACCTGAAGACGAAGTTATGTCAGTGCTATATGAAGTTGACCAAAACACACAAATACCTGGCCGGCGCCATATCGTTGCTAATGATGGGCTTGGTAACGCGAAGATACAAATGCCTTATGGACCACCAAGATGGCGAGGAATCAAAAACGATGCGGGGCATTGGATGGTCGCCATCAACTTCAATATGGATATGGGTGATTCATGGGAACATGCTGACGATCCTTATTACCCACTACCGATGACATCGCTTGGCTATCAGTTTGGCATCAATTATGTAATCTATGCGCTGACTCATTAAATTCAACAATTCTCCAAGTACTGGGAATCTACAAGCATTCGCGATAACTACTGTTTGATAGACAAATCCTTGGTTTTACTACTTACGAACTGTCAAGGAATGTAAATCATCACGCTTAATTGAACATTCATGATGTAGTCTTATAACTCCTTATTACACGGAAAAATCATGAATACTCGTCGTAACTTCGACAAGCAAAAGCGAACCACTATCAAAACCCTAAGCGGCCTAGGCGCAGGTATTGCGCTAGCTTCCGCACCGGTACTTTCATCAGCGGCATCTATGCTAGGATCATCCTCATCCGTTTCGCTGTCCGAAGATTTGGAAATTACTTTGGTCAGTAGTCCAGACGTTGTAGAAAATTCCTTGATCGTTAAAAACATCAGCAACGCTGTTGTGAACATAAACAGCTTTCAGTCAAACAATGTATTTTTTGATGGTGACATCATCGATTGCAATGGAAACTGCGCCAACAAAACACTGACATTGCTTCCTGGTGAAGAGAAAGTAATCAATGTAAGCCAAATGAGTTCACAAACCAATAATACGTCGGCAATCGATTATTTGGATGCGAAATCAGCTATTAGCTATCTTCCACATGGCACCCGAATCGTAAGCCTTGGAGCTTCGGTATCCGGTAATACGGGTCATCTATATTGCCGCCCGCTGCCTATAGCCGCTTAACAATTTTGAGCAAGCCGCGTAAAGGACTAGATTGTCGTTTACGCGGCTTGAGAAATTCACGCGTCTTGTAAACTGGACAGGATCAAGCTGTTCCAGTTTTCAAATCAGACTGAGAACTATTAGTAAAGAAGCCATCCAGCAGAGCATCCGTCGCTTGCATATTCGCTTCAAGATCTGCAGCCGATAGCGGTTTACTGATCAAGTAACCCTGCACTTCATCACAGCCATTGCTACTCAAATACTCCAACTGCTCTTGAGTTTCGACACCTTCAGCGAGAACTCTAATTTTCATACTGTCGGACATCGCGATAACAGCATTGGTGATTGCCGCATCTTCTTTACTATTAGTGACGTTGCCGATAAAAGATTGATCAATTTTCAACCTGTCTATGGGAAAATTCTTAAGCTGACTTAAACTTGAATAACCTGTACCAAAATCATCAATACTCAGCTCAACACCGATTTTTTTTAATTTTCTCAACGTGTTAACTGCACCGAAGGTATCGTTGGCCAGAAGAGATTCAGTGATTTCAAGTTCCAGATGCTCAGGAGGCAGCTTTGTCTCTTTCAAGATATTTTCAATCATGGACGGAAAATCAGGCCGTACAAACTGAAGTACCGATATATTCACCGCGACTTTAGTGATCGGAAAACTTTCGCGTATCCAACGCCGCGCTTGTTCACAGGCTGTTCTGAGTACCCATTCACCCATAGGAACAATCAGACCATTATCCTCAGCCACCGGGATGAAATCAGCAGGCGATACACTGCCAAGCTCTTTACTATCCCACCGAATAAGTGCTTCAACCGCAAATACACGACCTGTTTTTAAATCTACTTGCGGCTGGTAATGAACAGAAAACTCACTGTCATCGAGCGCTGCACGCAAACTGACATCAATTTTGTAACGCTTCTGCGCTGCAGCGTCCATCGCTTCACTGTGTACTTTGTAAAGATTCTTACCTGCATGTTTGGCACTGTACATGGCCATATCAGCATTACGTAAAAGATCCTCTGCCGAAGCCCCATCATCCGGGAACATCGATATACCGATACTGGGGGATGTGAATACATCGTTATTTGCGATCCTGTAAGGCTTTGACAATACTGTCAGAATACGATTCGCTACTATGATTGCGTCACCAACTTCATTGATGGATGACAAGAGAACAATAAATTCATCTCCTCCCATCCGAGCAACCATTGAATCGAAAGCTTCCTGGCGACCTGATGAATCGTCACTTTTACCTCTGAGATTATTGCGAAGACGATCGGCTACCTCGCTTAACAATAAATCTCCAACGGCGTGCCCGAGAGTATCATTGACACGTTTAAAATTATCTAGATCCAGAAACAGCAGTGCAAATTGTTGTTTGTTTCGTTTGGCTATCTTCAAACTACTATCGAGATGATCCTGAAACAATGCACGATTGGGTAAATTCGTTAAGCTATCGTAATAAGCGAGCTGATGAATTTTTTCTTCTGCTTTACGCCTTTCGGTAAAGTCCTGAACAACTGCTTGCAACTGTACAAGAGCGCTATCACTGTTTCGGGTAAATTCCATTTGCTGTCGAACACTTCGAATTTCTCCATTCGATAAAACAATTCGATGGTCAATAGAGGCCCGCTCACCTCGTTCCGAATGCTTACTCATCCAGGCATCTACCCGATCACGATCGTCAGCATGAACTTTCGATAGAAATGCTTCATGAGATGGCTCTATCTCGCCGACATCAAACCCAAGAATTTCAAAGAGCTGATCCGACCAAATCAAGCGATTCTGAGGTATGTCGTGCTCCCAGTTACCTAACTTGGCGATTCTCTGCGAAGCTGCAAGGCTCGTTTGATTTTTAATCAACATTTCGGAAGCCTGACTAGCCCGAAGCATATAGCGTACGCGGTAACAAAGTAACGACCAGTTGAGCGGCTTGGTCGCAAAGTCCGTTGCTCCCGCCTTATAAGCCAAGTCTATTGCCTGGGAATTATCGAGCCCAGTCAACATCAAAATTGGAGTAGATTTAAACGAAGACTGTTTACGCAGCTCAATGCAAGTATCGAAACCATTAAGATTTGGCATCTCAACATCGAGAATAATCATGTCTGGCTTCACAACGGAGACCTGTGCTAGCGCATCCACCCCATCCGCCGCTTCAATAATGACAAATCCGGCCTGTGACAAAAATTCCTTGGCCATCATACGTGTTGATTCGTCATCGTCGACGATCATCACTACCGCGTTGTTGCGAGCTTCCAAAGACATACTATTAGCCTCAAGCTGCCTTTGATTGGGGATCAACTAACGCAGAGAGCACCCGCTCACATTCGAATCGAATCGTTTCAAGAATTTCCGATGCGTTATCCAGATTTCCCGCTTTCGCTTTAAGCTCCAACTCCTGACAAGCTGCAACCACCAGCGTAGCTCCCCAATTCGCACTGCTCGACTTCAAACGATGTGCACTTGCGCTGACCATCTCAGTATCGTGTTTTTCAATCCCCTCCGACATTTTCTGGATGTCGTCTCTCGAGCCTTCGGTATATTTCTCAACCAGGCGATCATAAAAGTCACCAGATGCCTGAGACGCCATGGTCAGCACCTCATTGAATACAGCTTGATCGAGAACTGGCTCAGATAAAATGGGTTCAGCATCAGATACTGAGCTATCAGATTTCAGCTTGTTACTCACTACATCATTTAGTTCAATCAGGGACGACTCGCTGTCGAGAGAAGACGGTAATACATCCGAATCGTGATCACCATTAGCGGACTCTTTGTCATTGTCCACATGGGAAATGTTTGCTTCTGTCTTGTCTTCACTTTTTATCTGATCAGCATAGGTTAACCAGTTACTCAACATCTGACGCAACTGTGACGAACTAACGGGCTTGCTTAAATACTCGTCCATTCCGCTGGAGAGACATTTTTCACGATCACCCTGGAGCGCATTTGCAGTCAGGGCCACGATCGGTAGGCGACGATCAGAACTACTCGCCTGCTCTGACTTTCTTATTGCTCTTGTAGCCTCAAACCCATCGAGAATCGGCATTTGACAGTCCATCAGAACCACATCGAAATTTTCTTTCCCGATTACATCAATAGCCTGCTGACCATTCTCAGCAAGAACAGCCTCCACGCCGAGTAGCCGCAGCAACTCAAGCATCATTTCCTGATTTACTGGATTATCTTCCGCAAGTAATACCCTTCCGGTCAATTGAGACTTTTCAATCTTCTCGGTGGCTAACTTTGATGGCTTCATTTCTACATCACTAACTGCAGCTGACAGACAGTTGTACAAATCAGGCTGCCTGACAGGTTTGGTTACCATCGAATTGATACCTATAGCCTTGCATGTATCAGCATCAAGCTGATCGCAGACAGAGCTCAGTAATATCAACTTCAAATTACTGGATAATGCTTTTTCTCGAAGGGAAACAGCCAATTCAAGTCCATTCATTCCAGGCATATGCATATCTAGAATGGCTACATCTATTGGTTGATCATTGGCATATCCGTCTTCAAATGCACGAATAGCCTGCTCTCCTCCATTGGTAACTATTGGCTCGGCTCCCCAATACAATATTTGCGACTGAAGAATTTCGCAGTTCGTCTTGTTGTCATCCACGATCAAAATTCGCTTATGACGCAATGTATCTGTCGCAAGCCACGCATTCTGAACCGACTCAGGTAACTTCTCGACTTTGGCAGTAAACCAGAAATTGGAGCCTGAGCCGACCTTACTTTCAACACCAATATCACCGCTCATGAGCTCTGCTAGTTTTGCCGATATTGCGAGGCCCAAACCAGTGCCACCAAACTTCCTGGTAGTGGTTCCGTCCGCCTGCACAAAGGATTCAAAGATCGATTCGAGTACCTCTTCTTTCATGCCAATACCGGTATCGATAACTTCGAAACAAAGTTCGGTATTCGAGCCATCACCATCTTTACTCGTAATAACAACCTTAACTTCACCCTCGTCAGTGAATTTAACCGCATTACCCATAAGATTAAGCAATACTTGACGCAGGCGACTCGCGTCACCCTGATATGCGACGTGACTCTCTGGAGCCATGTAAAGAGCCAATTCCACACCTTTACTTTGTGCGCTCTCAGCCAATAGCTCTACGCAGTCTTCGACAAGGTCTCGTAGATCGAAGGCACCATTTTGCAATTCCAATTTTCCAGCTTCGATTTTTGAAAAATCCAAAATATCGTTGATCACACCTAACAGAGATTGCCCAGAGCGGAATATTGTGGATGCATAACCGGATTGAGTATGATCAAGGTCCGTGTTCATAAGCAGTTCAGTCATACCCAGAACACCATTGATAGGTGTTCTAACTTCATGACTCATATTGGCCAGGAACTCCCCCTTGAGTTTCGCAGCGCGATTGGAGACCTCCATTTCGGTTATTAGCTTTTTTTCATTATCTTTGATGGCAGAGCGCATCTTCTCGAAACTGGTTGCAAGTTGACCTATCTCATCCTTGCTGGAGGTTGTTTTTAACGAATAATCATAATCACCAGACGCTAACCTCTCCGCACCTGTAACTAATGAGTTAACGGGTGAGACAATGGAACGAGCCAGGAGATAAGCCAGACCAGTTACCAAAACCAGAACCACCACACCTGCGAGAACAAAATAGTCTCGCAAATCATGGACAGTCTGGTAAGCAACTTTTGAATTCAGTACAACATGCAAACGCCACTGCGGATCACGAAATTCATCTATACCATCCGAGGTGATCGACGCGATCATATACTGCTCACCATCGCTGGATAGCTCCTTGAACATGCGTCCATCTGACAGATCATTGAGTAAGCCGGCAGGTGGTGTGGTGTCAGATGACGAATACAATACCGAGCCATCGACGAGTGACTGCAATATGATCTGCCTTTGTTGACTCTGATCCCCGCCAAAAAGCGTTCGACTCGAAAGATCCGTTTGCATTTTATTCCACGCAATAGAACCTATAAGCGCACCCACGATACGTTTACGACCAGTTTTCGCGTATATCGGAACACTTTGCGTGGCGATTTTTTGAGACAGGCGGTTAGAGGTCACTACCGGGCCGTCAAAAATGATTCCCAGACTCGGCGCTTCATATTCCCAGGTACCACGATGATTGCTACCGATCGCTTCTCGCATGGTCGCAGCAACTGCGTTCCCATCTGCATCGGCAACGAGTAATTCGGTGAATTCAGGGTAGTCGTCAACCAAGCTTTCCAGATCGCCTTGAAGAGTACTGAAGAGATCGCCAAATATGACGTTCTGCATTACCGCAAGATCACCCCACGAAACTATGCGTTTTTTCGTCTCAGCAAGCTTACTTTGAACGGTGTACAGCTCTTCTGTTGCCTGTGCAATCAGGTTATTTTCGACCGTTTCATTTATTGATGTTCTAGCGGCATCAAATGCCAGCGAAAATACGCCAAGCAGTGGCAAAATCGAGCACGCAATCGAAAACAGAACTAACTTAAAACGAATCGGCATAAACAGGCTCCAACAATACCCCTCTTACTGAGGTCAAATCACGACATACAAACAACCCTGACTACCGATACCTGATGTTGATCTAATCCAATCACTAACGTTACATCTAACAAAGGGATGTAACATTACCCGATTAAGGAGCCTTTCCAATGGGCCATCAAGTTGCAAAATGGGTGTAGTCGAAAAAACTATCGACTCTAAAATGGGAAACTTGCCGCAGAAAGCGCGGAAAATCTGATGTTGCGCACAAATTAATCCTGATTCACAGCAAGATTTCAGGAGATTGCGACTTAACCTAATGTATCAACACCTGTGATGGAAAAAGGATGCGTGAACACTAAAGATTCGAATAATTCGGCCGCCTGTCCGCGGTGAAGTTATAACGCTGCCTGGTTTGCTCGATGATGGCTTTATCAATATCAATCCACACAAGCTCTTCAGTTTGCCCAAATCGAATCTCCCTTGATCCCTGATCTACCCAAGGTGGGCAAACTATGGAGGCCCCATATTCTGCTCCCGACCGATTTACGCTAAACCAATAAGCTTGATTCTCAAGCGCCCGCGCAATGACAAAGGCATGCCAACTATAGAAACTGGCATCCTTGAAAAACGCAACTGGATGAATGATTGCATCAACTCTGTGTTTCTGAACCATTGTTAATGCGAGTTCTGGAAATCGCATGTCATAGCAAATTAATGGCGCCAGACGAATACCTTTTATATCGAATATCAGTAATTTTTCGCCACCAGTAAAATAGTCCTTTTCCATTGACGCACCAAACTGCGCCATATGTAGCTTGTCATATACACCAGCAGCACTACCTTCCGGATCAATTAGAAACTGACTAATGTGGGCTTTACCACTGCTGTTAACCCGTGGCGCACCATACAACAGAAAAACATTATGCTTCTTTGCAAGCGCTGAGAATCGCTTGAACGATTCACCCGTGGCACTCTCTGCGAATATCTCCAGATGCTCGAAGCAATGACGGGTATAAGACACACTGGACAGTTCCGGCAGAACCACTAGGTCCGCAGTTCGATCGCTCAATGCGTCATCAAGCAGCTGAACCACCCGATCCAGATGCCCGTTTCGATCACGCGCTGATCGCATATCAGCGGGCACATCAAGCTGACAAGCAAGCACCTTAATGTGAGAAGCGCCGCTCACAGCGTTTTGTGACAAGGCATGAACATCTGTGCAGTATAAACATCTGCTGTACATCATAGAAATAACTGGTAGGTTTTACAGTACACTAGGCCCTATGGCGAGCAATACAGAAAAGAGCGGATGGCCGCGTATTCTGGCTCATGCAGACATGGATGCGTTTTATGCATCTGTGGAGCAGTTGGATGATCCATCACTGTGTGGTCGTGCCCTTGTTGTGGGTCCAAACAGCTATCGGGGTGTTGTGCTAACCGCGAGCTATGAAGCTCGCCAATACGGTGTCAAAAGCGCAATGCCGATGGCCGAAGCGCGTCGTCGCTGCCCTAATATGACGATAGTGCCACCCCGTTTTGAGCGCTATCAAGAAATATCAGCAGCAATCATGGCTGCGTTTGAGAACTTCTCACCCCATATAGAAGCAATCTCACTTGATGAAGCATTCCTCGATATGACCGGTGCAGAAGAATTATTCGGTCCTCCAGCGAGAATGGCCGAGCAGATACAACAGGCAATTGCTGATGCAACCAATGGACTGACTGCATCAGTCGGCATCGCGAGTACTAAGTACGTCGCCAAAGTTGCCAGTGATTTTAATAAACCTAAAGGTCTGACCGTGGTACCGCCTGAGGATGCGGTCGAGTGGCTCGATCCAATGCCAGTTAAACGCTTATGGGGAGCTGGACCAAAAACAATACCGCGTCTTGAACGACTCGGCCTTTACACTATCGGTGATGTTCGACGTGCTGATCCCGCATGGATTCAACGTCACCTTGGTCATGCCGGTAAACATTTTCAATCACTTTCGAACGCAGAAGATCCACGCCGAGTAGCACGTCGACGTGTGGCCCGCAGTATGGGCTCCGATAGAACACTTTCGAATGACATCAGCGAGCGTAAGGATATCGAATACCATTTACGCTGGTCAGCTGATCGAATCGGACGTCGCTTGCGAGAAAAAGGTTATAGCTGTCGCGGAGTACGCGTCAGACTAAAGACAAATGATTTTAGATTACTAAGCCGCCAAGCCCTGTTGACCGAACCAACTGACTCATCACAGGAGTTGTTTGAGACGGCATCTAGCCTGCTTGTACACTTTGATAGTACAAACCGATACAGACTTGTAGGACTAGCAGCCTATGATCTTATTCGTGGTGACGAAATATCGCAAATGGACCTGTTTACGCAAAGTGGTAAACCCCAGGCACTTGAAAAAACACTGGATCAGTTGGTAAATCGTTTTGGCAAGGACGTGGTAAAACGCGCAGCAGATATTAACAATACACGAACCGTTTCTGACTCCACTCCGACCCTCGACTTCATTGATTCAGATGAATTCGACGATATGGAAGAATAACGAAGAACCCATCAACAGTTGAAAACAGATTTAAGTCAAGTTTGCAGTATCAATGAAACGTCCTCTTTGGTGCATAAGTTCACCAAACAAGGGATGTTCGAGATGCAGTATAAAATCGAATTGGCCTTGTCCAATATCACGATGGCGCACCAGCAGGTCACCTGGAGTCAGCCAAGCTGGTAAGCGCCAACGGCGATTTCTGATACCAAGGAAGTAGTGATGGCTTCGAAAATCCAGAGCACCATCACTTACACCAATACTCAAAGCCATACCGATACCGTATCCAATATATTCTTCAATACCAGTCTCACCAGAAAAGCGCTTACTGCTTTGCACCACTTGTGGAAATTTATCATGACGCCCGTAAATGCGTGTCCATATCTGGCCACCCACTTTCTCATCTTCAGTCACCACAACCGTAGCGGGCACATTAATATCAGTACTAATTGGCAAAGGCGAACCCACAGGACGTAAGAGGTTGGCGAGCAGTTTCCCAAAGATGCTCATTCGGCACTGTGTAATTCTGCCTGAATAGCTGACTATTCTCGCATCGTTATAACGTTTGCTAAATCGACGCCTAACAGCCAGAGGCAAGCTGTACCAATCCGTTGATTTGAGTAAAGAACGAAATCGAAAATCTCCGATTTCAACTGATGCTCGATACTCTTCAGCTATTCCTTTAACACCTGAACAGGCTTTACGTTCTGTTGTAGCGATATCGCATATTTTCTGGGACTTTTTTAATGCAATGCGCATGGTCAACTCCCATTTTAAATAAACCTTGAAACAACTCTACTTCTTGTTCCCACTTGGATTAATCAATCGTGCAACCCGCGAACCCATGTTGATCAATTTCATCAACGTTGAACTTGGCAA
Source organism: uncultured Granulosicoccaceae bacterium (assembly GCA_964594905.1). Classification (GTDB taxonomy): domain Bacteria; phylum Pseudomonadota; class Gammaproteobacteria; order Granulosicoccales; family Granulosicoccaceae; genus Granulosicoccus. The sequence continues at coordinate 48,221 of CAZQOI010000007.1, read as the reverse complement.
TTGCATCATCTGATCGTGCCACTTACTGAGGCGACCAACAAAATCTTGCATATTATTCAACCTCTGCAATGAGACCGAACTAAGTTCACTATCGCTTTGCGCTTGCTGAATAGAATCCTGCAATGCAGCGACGACAGGATCAATTTCTCTGGCCTTTCTACCAGCCGCAATACAGAAAAACATTTGCCAGAGATCGGTTTCTGCGACGAAGAAGTCACGCCTATCCCCCTTCATAGGTACTCGACGAATCAATTTCCAGCCTAGTAGTTCCTTCAAGGAATTTGACACATTACTGCGGGCCAAACTAAGTTGCTGCGCGATAGATTCTGCGGTCAACGGCAGCTCCGAGATATAGAGCAAGGCCTGTATCTGCGCAACAGAGCGATTAACTCCCCACTGGCTGCCCAAATCCCCCCAGCGCAAGATAAAAACCTCGGCGGACGCTGGCAGGATAAGATCGCCATCTGCCTTATCGGACTGAAAAGAAGCTTGCATCATGAGCCAGAATCAGTTATTTCTGTATTTACAGAAATTATGGATATTTCAGAAATAAATGTCAATCGACGATTCAAATAATAGTGACCCAGACGGCAAATTTCGCGTGCTGTTAATTGGCGCAAATGGCCAGTTCGGAAGCAAGCTTGCCAAATTATTAGCCAGTGAAAATTCGATCGAACTGGTACTTGCAGGGCGAAGCGTCGCTCGATTGGAGCAGCTTTACCAGGCTTTGGGTACTGGCGAGATTCTGGTGCTGGATCGCCAATCCTTGAACTCAAAACTTCTGAGCGATAACCGGATAGATATAGTTGCCGACCTATCCGGGCCCTATCACGACATGCAGGGATCGGTCGTCGAGGCTGCTATTGATGCTGGCGTTCACTACATCGACATTGCCGATTCACGAACTTACATCAAGGCGGTTACAGAATTAAACGACCGCGCATCTGCTGCTGGCTGCACAATATTGACGGGCGCCAGTTCAACACCGGCGCTTAGCCATGCGGTAGTGGATAAGTTAACCAACGAATGGCAACGCATTGATTCAATAGAAGCGACCATCAGCCCAAGTAACAGCCAGGATTACGGGTTTTCGGTTATTCGAGGAATATTGGATCAAGTTGGTAAGCCCATGTCAGTGTTTACCGGCGGGAATTGGCGCACATTACCTTTCTGGAGCGCGACTGAGCGGCGTACACAAAGAGATATTGGCACGCGTTATACATCACTTGTGGACTCACCTGATAACGATCTATTCGTAACGCGCTATCAACCCGTGCAGTCGGCTAGCTTTCGCGCAAGCCTCGAACTGTCACTAATGCATCTTGGTGTAAGCACCCTTTCTTGTCTCGTGCGATTCGGTTTAATGCGATCAGCAGCATGGCTTGCTAAGCCACTCCAGACGATTGCCAACAAGTTATCACCATTAAGCAACCAATACGGTGGAATGTCGGTACAGGTAACAGGACGAAATTCCGAAGGCGACGCGAGCAAAGCTGAGTGGATATTATCCGCAAAAGGTTCGGCTGGCCCCCACGTACCCGTGCTAGCTTGCCTGATCATGATTCGCAGACTGTCGCGCGGTGAAAACACACTGATCGGTGCTCACTCCTGTGCCGGACTTCTCGCACTGGATGAGTTCGATGAAGAATTTGCCAAACTCAATATCGATACACAATCAACTGAATCGCGATTGCCGAAACCACCGTTCGAAATCGCCCTTGGGGAGCGATATGGTTTGTTGCCAGCAGTCACTCAGTCATTACATAAAACTGCGCCCTCACGATTACTCTCCGGTGAAGTCACCATTGAAGGGGCAACGAACCCATTCACAAAGATGATGGCAGCCCTCTTTCGCATGCCACCTACGTCTAGCGCCAAGCCGATCCTGACCAGTATCCAACTTAGCGATAAAGGGGTTGAGTCCTGGGCGAGGTATTTCCCGGGAAGATGTATGCGAAGCCAGATGGGTAATCCCGACCCTGAAGACCAAACGATTGACGAGATGTTTGGCCGCTTCAACTTTACATTGAAGTTGGACGCGTACGAAGAAGGTATCGACATGCGCTTGCAATCAGGACGCGCATTCGGCCTGCCATTGCCTACTTTTTGTCTGCCAATAATCAGCGCAAGCGAACGTGCTGATGGGGACAAACATCTTTTTGATGTGAATTTGAGTCTGCCCTTGTTTGGTCGTTTGGTGCACTACTCTGGATGGCTTCGGATTGCAGATTAAAACTCTTAATGCCAGAAGCCCCTCATCAATAGATCACGCGCACTGGAAACAATGGCAACACACGAGTATTATCCGCTCAGCCTAAAATCTACAAAGCTTATCCCTACATTGGAGATCTCTTAATGCCCATTCCAGATACGATGCGCGCAGTCGTTCTCACAGGCCATGGCGGCATGGACAAACTTGAGGTTCACAACGACTGGCCTGTTCCCGTACCTACCGCTGACGAGGTACTGATCAAAGTGGCCGCTTGCGGAATGAACAATACAGACGTCAATACACGTTCAGGTTGGTACTCAAAGGCCGTTACCGAAGCGACGACTGGACAAGCGTATAACGAAGTCGATTCGGAGGATCCTTCCTGGGGTGGAGCCAGCATTACTTTTCCACGTATCCAAGGTGCTGATGTGGCTGGTGCAATTGTCGCTGTGGGTAAGAACGTCGACAAATCCATGATCGGAAAGCGAGTTATAACCGACAATTGGTTACGCGACTGGGACAACCCGATGGACATGAGCAAGACGGGTTATTTTGGTTCTGAACGCAATGGCGGTTACGCCGAGTACACAACGATAGACCACCGTAACGTTGGCGTAATTAACTGCGATCTATCAGATGCCGAATTAGCAACATTTTCGTGCTCTTACTCAACCGCTGAGGGCATGTTGGCACGAGCCCAAGTTAGCGAAAACGATACTGTGTTGATCACTGGCGCTTCTGGCGGCGTTGGCTCAGCCTTGATACAACTGGCCAAGCGTCGAGGCGCTAGAGTGGTCGGCTTGGCCTCGAGTGAAAAGCACAGTGAACTGGCAGCACTGGGCGCTGATCTGTTGCTACCGCGAGCTCCCGATAGCCTTTCAGGTGCTCTAAAAGAGGCACTCGGCACTGACAAGGTATCGGTAGTTGCTGACATAGTGGGTGGAGATATTTTTCCAGAACTGATTGAAACACTAGAACGCGGTGGCCGATATACGTGCTCTGGTGCCATTGCAGGTCCAATTGTCGATCTGGATTTAAGAACCTTGTACCTAAAAGATCTAACATTCACCGGATCGACAGTTGTGCCACCCCACGTCTTCAACGACCTCGTTAGCTATATTGAGTGCAACGAAGTGAAACCTTTGTTAGCGGCAACGTACTCTATTGAAGATTTCCACCAGGGCCAACAAGATTTTATCGGTAAACGCCATACAGGAAATATCGTTATAACAACGTAACAACAATAAAATGACTTAATGGTGCTTATTCATCCAGATGGTGTATCTATAATTCGTTGAAAACAAAAACGTAAGCGCCAGGCTAGAAACAGGCTCGCAACAGTCAAGCCGACAATCAAGCCAAACCATAAACCGTAAGCACCCCAATCAAGCACATGCGCGGCATAAACACCCAGACCAAATGCAATAGCCCAATATGAAAATGCATTGATCAACATCGGGACACGGGTATCACCAATACCTCGCAACATTCCCAAAAATATTGCCTGCGCTCCATCAGATAGCTGAAATACAGCGCCCAGCAATAGCAAGCTGGCCGCGAAATTACGTAACTCCACGTCACTCGTATACAAGGCGGTTATCTGATATCGAAACAGGACAAGTAAACTGGCGGTAAACAAAGCCATCACAAACATCAAGATAATGCCAGTGACAATACGCAACTTCATCGACTGCCAGTGCTGTGCGCCATACACACGCCCTATTCTCGCTGTTAGGGCAAATGACAACCCCAGTGGCAGCATGTAGCAAAAAGCCGAAGCACTAATGGCGATATTATGAGCACCCGACTCTATAGTGCCAATGATACCCATCTGCATACCGGTGGCGACAAACAAACCAGCCTCAAACACCAATGCAAAAAAAATGGGAACTGACAAAGCAAGGATGGGAGAAAGATGCTGCCAGGACGGTCGATCAAACCCACTGAACAAGTTATAACGTGCAAAACGATGACCATGCAACATCCACAGCAAAACTATTGACATCGACAACATCACCAGCGTTGTCGATAAGCCAATACCAACCATACCGAGGCGAGGAAATCCGAACCAACCGAGCCCTAAAGCCAAATTAACAATAACGTTGACAAATAGACCGATTAACTGCACGACGAGCACTGGCCGTGTCAGGCCAGTGGCTTCACAGACGTTCCGGCTCGCCAGCACCAACGCAAAAAATGGTTGGCTCCAACAAGCGGTATACAGATACTGCTGCATTGGAGCAATCAGCTCACGCTGAAACGGTATGCGCTCAAGGTTGTAGGTCAACAACAATAACGAAAGCGTAGCAATTACACCGGTAATCAGCGCAAGCCAAAGCCCTTGGCGAAAAATAGTGCCTACAAATGCACGGCGCCTTTCACCAATTAACTTGGACAAGGTTGGGGATAGACCTGCCATCAAGCCAATACATAACAAGGAGGCAAAGAACCAAAAACCTCCGGCTATACCACCAGCAGCGAGCTCTGCTCTACCCAATCGACCAGCTACCAACGCATCAACCAATCCATTACCCATTTGCAGAAGCTGGGCTGCAATCAACGGCAAAGCCAACACCAAGGTGCGGCGTAAATCTGCAAATAAAGTAGATTTTTTGAAGCCGAGAACCGTCATTGAAAATCAGTCGTTCTAATCGCGGCAGGTGGGTCGCGAAGTTTACGTCAAACAGACAAGCTGCGCGAGATTCAACAATTGGACGCCGCCAGCCAACAATGACCTAACGCTTTTGGGTATGGTGTATTCCGCGCTATCGATATGTCATTGATCATCAGGAACCAGCAAATTGGCCTCAACACTATCTGAAGTAATCTTTCATAACTATCCACAATCTCCGGTTGCCGAGAAGGTTCGCGTCGCTTTTGGTATAAAGGGCATTGACTGGCGAGACGTCGAAATTCCCAGACTGCCACCAAAGCCGATGCTGACAGCGTTGACTGGCGGCTATCGAAGAACCCCCGTCATGCAGATTGGCGCGGATATATATTGCGATAGCCAATGCATTATTCGGGAATTGGAAAATCGCTATCCAAGTCCATCATTCATGCCGAGCGATGATGCCGGACTGATGTGGTGCTTGAGTCGTTGGACTGATGGTGCCTGGTTCGACTTGGCGGTCAAGATCGTTCTAGGTTCCGCCGGTGACGCTTTGCCCGCAGATTTCGCCGAGGACCGGGGACGACTCTATCTTGGTGAAAACTGGGCGGAAGGCCTTCGAGCGGCGAACGCACAGCTACCTCATCTCGTGTCACAACTTAGAGCCCCCTTGTCTTGGCTAGAGAGCCAACTGAGCGATGGTCGATCCTTCCTGCTGGGTCCATCAGCTGCCGCAATTGATGCGCAGCTTTATCACGTTGTCTGGTTCGTTCGTGGTCGATGGAGCGACGGCCCCGCGATGCTTTCAGAATTCCCGAATCTTGAGCGTTGGGAACAAAATGTCCACAAACTTGGACATGGATCCTCCAGCGAGCTAAGTGCTGAAGCCGCAATTCAATGTGCTTTAAATACTGAATCAACGACAGTCTCAGGTGTGGCCGAGCACGAACCTCAGGGACTAAAGGTTGGCGACAAAGTGACTGTAAGCCCAGATGTAAACGGCGGCGAGCAACCTGTTGAGGGCATAGTGCGTATGGCGAATGCTGAAACTATCGCTATTGATCGGAGCAGCGAAGAAGTAGGCACTGTATGCGTACATTTTCCTCGAGCTGGTTATCGAGTCGAACGTTAGACAACAGTCAACCATTAAAGACCACACCTATGCAAATCATACTTGGCACCATGACATTCAGTGATCAGGTTGATCACACTATCGCTGCGACAATGATTACCGAGTTCAGAGATGCTGGGCATCGGAAACTGGACACCGCCTTCGTCTACAACAAAGGGAAAACCGAGGAGTTACTGGGAACGTTAAACGCCGAAGGCATTTTGGCTGACTGCTCTATAGCCGGTAAGGCAAACCCAGGAGGTGGAAAAGGTTTGACAGCAGAATCGGTCACGACCCAACTAAATACATCCTTGCAAAAACTTGGAACAGAGAATCTGGATCTCTTCTATCTGCATATGCCAGATTTGAACACACCAATAATCGATACCCTTCGTGCGGTGCAAAAACACTATGAGGCGGGAAAGTTCAAAGAATTTGGACTGAGTAACTACGCAGCCTGGCAAGTAGCCGAAATTGTTGAACTATGCAGACACCATGGTTTCGTGGAACCCACTGTGTACCAAGGTATGTACAACGCACTCACTCGTGATGTTGAGCGCGAGCTATTACCTTGTCTGGCAAACTACGGAATTCAGTTTTATGTCTACAACCCACTTGCAGGCGGCATGCTTACAGGGAAACATGCCTCGGTGGAGGCCACTCCTGAAAAAGGACGCTTTGCAACATTCGAGGGATATCAGGATCGTTATTGGAAACCTGATTATTTCAATGTGATTGCCCAATATGTAAAAGCTTGCGAAAGTGCAGATATCAATCCTGCAGCTGCGGCCCTGCGTTGGTTGATACACCATTCGGATATCGCATCGGGACCGCTGGAGCACGGCATCATACTTGGCGCGAGCTCAATGGATCACTTTCGGCAAAACCTTGAGGCCTGTGATGCCGGCCCACTACCAAACGTTGTACTCGATGCACTGGACAATGGATGGGAAGCAGTAAGGCCTGCTTGTATCAAGTACTTCAGGCCTTGAAACACTGTAAAATCACGGGCTACATCTGGCCTTTTATGTGAATGGCCCAACAAACAGAGCAGGCGTACGTAAATGTCAGTCATTGATTCACGGCTACTGGAGCAATTATCAGAGCTCATCGGTGGTGATAAATCAGCACTTAAGGAACTTATCGAAACATTTATTGAGGAAGGCGCTGAAATTGTCGCCTCAATGAAAAAATCTCTCGACACTGAAGATCTGGATGAGCTTCGACGTGGTGCTCACTCAATGAAATCCAGTGCACAAGATTTTGGTGCAACTGCGCTGTCCGAGCTAAACGCGTCTTTAGAATCACAATGCAAAAATGGTTGGCCCAGCAACGCTGTCAGTCAAACCAATGAAATTTCTGAAAAATTTTCAGAGGCGAATGCCGAACTACAGCTCTATATAGACAAACTGAAATAAAGAGCGAGCCTCCTAATCAGTATTAAATAAGTCGGAGACAAACCCAATAAGCAGATCAAATTTCTATATCAACTTTTCTTGGTGAAATAGGATCTACTTCTTCCGCTTCCTCTTTTGGTCCCACCAACATGAGACCGATAACGAGCAAGAGTAAGGCTAGCCAAGCGATGAGCGGTAATGATTCACCAAGCAGGATAATGCTCCAGGCAATACCCGCAAAGGTCACAACAAAACTTGATTGACTAGCGAATACCGCACCCGCCGATCGGATCAATGAAACCCTGAGCGTAACTCCTACCGCCGAAACAATTCCAAATAGTATTATTGCCAATACAAGTGAAATACTACCGGAGTCTCTATCAAGAGAAAGAGGTACAAAATCATTTAAACCAATAACTACTGGCAATAAAAGAACAACGGCGGCCAACGCACAGAAACCAGTTGCCGCCACCATATCAATCTCCGATGGCAACTTCACCGTGATTAGAATTGTACGTAATGCGTACCCTAGGGGTGCAAGTAAAGCGATAGCCGCCCATACCCAGAGACTATTAACGTTGTTGGTTTCACTGGTCGCAAATATGACTAAAGCAATACCCACCAATCCGATACCAAACCCTAACAATCTTCGCCACGTTGCCTTCTCGATGCCAATAAACGAGGCGAAAGCAAAAACCATAAATCCTTCAGAGACTAATATCAGGGCGATAATCGAGGCAGGCAATTGCTGCGCAACAAGAAAGATCATTGATTCACTAATGACTGTGGATAGAAAGCCCCAAGCCACAAAAACCATAATCAACGATCTATTGAAAGAGGGCAACTTACCTCGATACGCCGCGTGAGGTATACAAATCCCCATCACAATTATATTGACCCAGAGCGCTATGCCAAATGGATGGGCAGCTGCCTCAGCGGCGACTCTTGATAAAACCACACCTAGCCCTGAAATAACACCGACAGCTAGTAGCACACCAGAGCTTTTTAGCGTTCTGACCTGCTGACGCAGTCTTTTCTCACGTTCGTATATCTGCCCTGCCATGCTGACAAATACACGAGCAAGTTGGCCCAGTACATCTGTTCTGTCAGCGATATCGTCTATCAGGAGTCTCTTTGGATCAACCATGCCGTTTTCAAGCACTGCGGCAGCTTCGGTTAAGCGTTCAACTTGTCGAAGGTGCTCAAGCTCCCGGTCACGATTGCGCTTTTTCTCGAGCGAACTACCAAGACGGGCTTCGAGCAAAACCGGATCAAAATCTTTAGGCAGAAAATCCTGAGCCCCAAATTCAATGGCTCGGACGACTGCATCCATTTCGCTATCAAGAGCGGAAATAACAATAATCGGTATCTCTCGCAGCTTGGCTTCGCCCTTCATGATTTGCATGACTTCAAAACCGTCCATACCTGGCATCATGATATCCAGTAACAACAAATCAAAATTCCCGCTTCGCAGTTGGTCCAAACCCAACTGGCCGCTCTCCGCTGAACTCGCCTCATAACCTAGAGTCGTTACGGCTAATTCGAGCTTTCGCCTGAATACCTGCTGGTCGTCAATTATCAGGATCCGCTCAACGTTTGAATTCGGCATGGCTCTAGTTCGATTTGTAGATTTTGGATTCAAGCTTTGCGTAACTGATACGCAGCTTCGAGCGCATTAACGAGTTCGTTCATACGTATAGGTTTACTGATATATCCATCCATGCCCGCATCAAGGTACCGTTCCCTATCACCTTGCATGGCATTGGCTGTGGTGGCAATGATATACACAGGATTAGCAGATGACTCTTCATCTGCTCTGATGGCTTTTGTAGCATCCACACCATCCATTACCGGCATCTCAATATCCATCAAAATCACATCGTACTTTGTGTTTAGCTGCTGGGATACTGCATCCTCACCGTTGACTGCGATATCTACGTCGTAACCAAGTCTTTTCAAGACTAGGGATGCAAGCTTTTGATTGGTTTTATTATCATCAACCAGAAGAATATTTAATGGGATTTTTTCGGCGAGCGTTTTATCAAGCTTATCCTCATTACTCCGATCTCGACGTTTAAAAGTATTAGCCTGAGACGAAAAAGTATCCAGCATGATATCCAGAAGTGCAGAAGGTTTAATCGGTTTTGCAAGCTTTGCCGAGAACCCAGCTTCATCGAGTTCTTTCTTTGGAACATCAGAAATAGTAGCGAGCGAACTCAACAGAATAAGCGGTAATTTTTCGGGAGATTTGTATTGTCTGATATTTCTCGCCAACTCAATGCCATCCATTTCCGGCATACTCATATCCAGGATTGCAATATCAAATTCACGGCCATCGCGAATCCAATCCAGGGCTTCAAGAGGTGACTCCGTTTGTTCATTGAGCATCGCCCACTCTTCTGCCTGAATGGATAAGATCTTCCGATTGGTAAAGTTGTCATCGACTATCAACAATTTCTTGTTTGCCAAATCCGGTTTTATTTCATGCAACGCAACCCTTCTTTGAATAGTGGCTACCGGAAGAAAGGTTGTGAAGTGAAACGTCGTTCCTTCGCCTTCGACGCTATCCACCCAAATACGACCACCCATCATCTCAACCAGATTCTTACTTATCGCTAGCCCAAGACCAGTCCCTCCATACACTCTGGTCGTAGAGGCATCAACTTGAGAAAACGATTCGAATAGCAGGCCTATTTTGTCCTCTGGTATTCCAATGCCCGTGTCTGAGACGGAAAAATGAATCGCCTTCAGCGGAATGTTTTGATCTGCTTCTTCATCCGTGAAATTTGGTTTCTCGTCTGATGATGCCAGCGCTACTCTCAACACGATTTCACCCGATTCGGTGAACTTGATAGCATTGTTTAATAGGTTGAGTAATATCTGGCGCAATCGACCTGAGTCAGCAACAACCCCTTCAGGCGTATCTCTTTCAAGCAAATAGGCAAGGTTGAGTTTTTTCTGGTCAACGCTCGCAGTTACCAGATCAAGAGCACCTTCAATACATTCACGCAAATCTGTCACTTGCGGATCAAGATCAAATTTACCTGCTTCAATCTTGGAAAAATCAAGTACATCATTGATAACTGTCAACAGCGACTCTGCACTGTCCACGATAGTTTGCGTGAAGTCTTCCTGCTCTCTGTTTAAATCGGTATTAAGCATCAAATTGCTCATCCCGATTATGCCGTTCATCGGGGTTCTGATCTCGTGACTCATAGTCGCCAGAAACTTACTCTTCGCTGTAGTCGCCTGCTCAGCTATATCCCGAGCCGAGCGCATGGTTTCCTCAGCCTCTTTCAGTTCAGTGATATCGAAGTAAGTCAACATATACCCACCAGCAGACAATTCGAAGCATTGATGTTGAAGTGTTCGACCGTCCGCTAGCCGCATTTCATTACGCTGGACCGAGTTAGAGCGAATAGCCGCAATTCTGCCAGCGACATAGTCATCCCACTCGTCCTCCGCCATCGCATACCCACCTTGCTCCCGTGTGTACGCCATATCATCCAGTAGCGTTGTTGATTTAGTGAAAAAGGATTCGGGCATAATCCACATTTCCCGATAAGCATTATTGGCCACACGAATAACCAGATTTTCGTCAACGAAAAGAACTCCATATTCAATGTTGTCAAGTACGACATTGAGCTCATCCAAGGCCGCATCTTTTGCTTCACTCGCCTCGAGTAACAACTGTTGGCGATGCTTCAATTCAACAGCCGCAGTGTCTCGCTCCTTCTGAAGTACATTGCGCTCACGTGTGCCGTCACGAAACAACGATAGCGTACGAGACATTGAACCAATTTCGTCTTGCCCCGCAGGTGGGATTTCCGTATCCAAATTTCCGTCAGTAATTTCACCCATCGCCACGACAAGACGCCTCAATGGTGTTCTTATGGACTGAATAACCATTCCTGTGAACAACAGACCCAACATGCTAGCTGCAACGGTTAACCAGATAGAATTCTGTTCAGTCGAAGTGGCTTCGGCTATAGCAAGATTACTGCGCTCTTGCACTCGTGTTTCAAGCTCAGTCACCAATTGAGCAAATTGAGCATCGACTTCTAAAATATGGGTACGGGCACCAGCCATCAATGTGTTACCCATAACTCGCTGAGAATCGGTATACGCGTCAACAGCACTTAGTGACTCTTCTACCATCTCCTCCACATTGACTCTGATTTCGTCTACTAATTTGGGTCTATGCGGTGTGAGCTTTTCCAACTCAACTTCTAATCGCTCCCGCGCATCCTCCGCTTCAATTTCAGAGCGCACCAGCAGACTGGCGGAAAGATCGGTTAACCAGTACTTAAGATCACCAAAGGCTTGTGCGGCAGCGTTGGCATTTGTCATTATTCCAACGATTTCAGATTCTTCAAGTAGTGTGTCGGCACCACTGGATAGCGCGCGATTAAGATATAAGTTCGACCCAATCAAAACGGCTATTAAGAACACGCACAGCAAAACCAAACGGGTAACAATTGAAAGATTGTTCATACTGCTGTTTTTCTACACTTGGTCCGCGTTCAATCAACAAGCTATTCGTACAAAGTGATACTAATAGAACCGCCAAGATCGCCGGCATGTCCGCCTTCCTTCGGATAACCAGTGATGTCAACTTCACCTTTGGGAGCACCGTGACATGCAAGACAAGCCTCACCGTAATATTCAGGCACCATCACTCTAAATGCAGAACCTCGCTTGCCTTCTGCATCTTCTGCAAACAACTCCCCACGTGACCAGGAATCGGCTTTGAAACGCGTTTCGATAACGTCACGTTCCCACTTATCAGGACGAGCCTTGCGATTACGTACAAGCTCTAAAGGTGCAGTCACTTTTATTTCAGCAATATCACCCACTTTCTCGCCGAAACGTTCATTTGTCAGTTGCGCAAAGACCGCTGGCACAAATCCTTTAAAACCTATTCCTTTGCTATTTAACAGAGGTTGGTTTTCATCGATGATCTCTTGGATTGAATCAAGCTGCGCTTGAATCAGCTGTGCTTCTCTGTCATCTATTGGGTTGGTAAGACTCTCCGACTTCCCAGCATCTTCAAGTCGAGCCAGCACACGATCCTGAATAACGTCACCAGTCAAACCCTTATCACCAACTAATTCGTTATTGATTGTCGGCTGTTGACTTGCTATCTCTGTTCTTGCAGCGCGCAAGATATCCGCCAGCAGCAAAGCGGTTTTCAAATTGTTTTCGTCGGAGGCTCGCGCAGTCGAAGAAAGCGGAAGTGCCAACACAGCTAAGCAAACGAAAGCCGCGGCGAACCGTAAAAGATCGGCAGGTATAAAAATCACTTCTATTGGAGAAGAAATTAATTTTTTCTTGGGTAACTGACACCAAGAAATAAAGCTCCCAAAGTCCATCCCACTGCTCCGTATACACCACGCACCATTATAGGGATTTCTGGCCAGATCAAACGCTGAATCGCCATACAATTTGCCGGTTGTTCTCACAGTCCAGTCCTGCTCGAAATTGGTTTGGCGCTTTAAAACTATTCTTATGTCTAGTATTTCAAATTAACAAAATACGTATATGCAAGAGGAAAATCCCTTGAAAAATAGCTATATTTTGGCATTTGATGACTCACAAGGTCATCAAAAGAAAACCTCTTGGACTTTAGAGCGAGTTCGGCGACGCTGCCGCTACTGTCTCCAGCGCGGCAGCTTCAATGTCGCAATTACAACAAAATTAGCTCGACAAATTTAGATGAAAATCGATATGCCGAGGGTAAGGGAACCATCTTAACTGACTGATCCCATGATGTCGTTAAACGTCTTACTCGGTCGCATGATCTCAGTGCATAGGTCTGGATCAGGGTAGTAGTACCCGCCAATGTCCACTGACTGACCCTGCACTTCATCCAACTCCTTGACGATGCGCTCTTCATTTTTACTCAGTTGCTCAAAGATTGGTTTGAACTGCGCAGCCATATCTGCATCATCATTTTGATTCGCCAACTCCTCTGCCCAATACATACTTAAGTAAAAATGACTGCCACGGTTATCCAACTCACCGACTTTACGTCGTGGTGACTTGTTATTCTCAAGTAAACGGCCAGTCGCACTATCAAGAGCAGAGGCTAATAACTTGGCCTTTGCATCATCATGTTTAAGACCAAGCTCCTCAATCGAGACGGCTAACGCCAGAAACTCCCCAAGAGAATCCCAGCGTAAGTGATTCTCCTCAACCAGTTGCTGTACATGTTTGGGAGCTGAACCACCTGCACCAGTTTCAAACAATCCACCACCTGCCATGAGAGGAACTACAGACAGCATCTTCGCACTGGTGCCGAGTTCGAGAATTGGAAAAAGATCGGTCAGATAATCTCGGAGGATGTTGCCAGTTGCAGAGATTGTGTCAAGACCACGGGCCACTCGCTCCAAGGTAAATCGCATGGCACGTACTTGCGACATGATTTGAATGTCCAGCCCATCGGTGTCATGGTCTTTCAAATACATTTCGACTTTCTTGATCAGTTCAGCTTCATGTGGGCGGTAAGGATCAAGCCAGAATACGACTGGCGTATCTGATTCACGCGCACGTCGAACAGCAAGTTTTACCCAATCACGAATAGGCGCATCCTTGGTCTGACACATACGCCAGATGTCTCCTTCTTCAATGCGTTGCTCTAGCAAGACTTCGCCTGTATCAATATCAGTGATGCGCGCTATTCCGGCTTTTTCTGACTCAAACGTTTTATCGTGTGATCCGTACTCTTCAGCCTTTTGCGCCATCAATCCCACATTGGGCACCGTACCCATTGTGGTTGGGTCAAAATTTCCATGCCATTTGCAGAAATTGATCGCTTCTTGGTAGATGCGAGCGAACGTCGACTCAGGAATCACCGCTTTGCAATCGTAAAGTTGCCCATCACCACCCCACATCTGGCCGCCTGATCGAATCATTGCTGGCATGGAAGCATCAACAATCACATCACTAGGTGAATGGAAATTGGTTATGCCTTTGGACGAATCAACCATTGCAAGTCGCGGACGTAGAACCTGACAAGCGTGTAAGTCACGTTCAATTTCCTCACGTTTTTCTGAGGGCAATTCGGCGATTTTCTCATAGAGTGTCGCCATACCATTGTTGACATTGATACCCAGTTCGTCGAAGTATTCTCCGTGCTTGTCAAAAGCTTCCTTGTAATAGATCTTCACCGCATGCCCAAAGACAATAGGATGAGAGACCTTCATCATCGTGGCCTTCACGTGTAAGGAAAATAGAATTCCAGACTCGCGGCAATCCTCGATCTCACGCTCGTAGAAATCGCACAGAGCTTTTTTACTCATGAACATCAGATCAACGACTTCGCCATCTTGCAAGGCGATCTCTGGCTTGAGTACTTCGACATCACCATTATCAGTGACCAACTCCATTTTAATCTTGCGTGCTTTATCAAGAGTCATGGACTGCTCGCCATGATAAAAATCACCACTGTGCATATGGGATACATGAGTGCGAGACCACTGCTTCCATTCGCCCATGGAGTGTGGGTTCTTTTTTGCGTAATTTTTAACAGCTTTAGGTGCACGTCGATCGGAGTTACCTTCTCGCAGAACCGGGTTGACTGCACTACCCAGTACTTTTCCATAGCGCTTCTGAATTTCGAGTTCTTCGTCAGTCTGTGGATCGGAGGGGTAATCAGGAACTGCATAACCTTTCGCTTGCAATTCTGAAATACAAGCTTGCAGCTGTTGCACTGAAGCACTGATATTAGGCAACTTAATAATATTGGTGTTCGGGTCTTGTGTCAGTCGACCAAGCTCGGCGAGATTATCTGGTAACTTTTGATCATCTTTCAAGTAATCCGGAAAATTTCCCAGAACACGTGCAGCGACAGATATATCGCTAAGCTCTACATCGATACCAGCAGCAGCAGTAAAGGTGCGGACAATAGGTAGCCAAGATGCAGTTGCCAGAAGAGGCGCTTCATCAGTACTGGTATAAATAATTTTCTTTGTATCGTCTGACATATTTTTCGGTTCGCAACAAGGTTGTTAAATTAACGGAAATTTTCGCCCTACCCGGTCCTTCTACATTGAAGTCATACGTCTTCCCTTTTCACAGGATCGACGCTAGCTGCAAGCATCCGATAAGATGACATCACCAGCGGCGAGTTCAAAATAATCAGAAATTAAATGGTAGATCTCGAACAGTATCGTGACCCACTTCAGCCGCATGAGCCGAGCGATTGTGACGGGTGCAACCTAGGCAGCACACAGCAAACGAGACGCTATCGCTAGACATGCGAAAAGCGACAAAGCAACACTGCGTCAGCCGCTTATTTTGACACAAAAGAGAGCCCCAAATCGCCTACACACCAAGCAAAGGACCCATTTTGAACCAATTTTTTGAGCAAGGCAACTTCAACCGCCCTAGCATGGCATCAGTATTCACTGATCGTGGCGAGCAAATGCTCGCTCAGATGCATAGGAATGAGATAAGTCACCTGATTGGCCATTGCCTATTCATTCGTAACTTCACCTAGAAAATCCGCCAATGCGCCAACCATATTGTCGAACTGAGGATTGAATGCCGATCGTGCGCTGGGCCGACCATCAGGCTTATCGGGATTCCGCCAGGTGACAAAATCAAAGTCACCAGTAGCTGCAGATTCACAACGCATCACAGCCTCAGGACCACGACCTCCCGTGCCACCACAGTTACGATAATCGCCATCGATTCCAATGATAAAGCGATGTCGCTGAACTCGCCTGGTCACTGACGCACGGTAGTCTCTAAAGCTATCTGCCGGTAGTTCTTCCTTTAAATCTGACCATCCCGACGAACGATAGTATTCGTCTGGTCCTTGATTTTTTTCGTTCGTTGCACAAGCAGTCATTGTCAGACTTGCGACAAGGAATATACAGCTGCGAACAAGTGAAGGTCGCAAGAAATAATTCATAAATACGGGTAATGCCAGTGGAGCGAGTGTTCGCCTATGATTTACATCAAATTCTCTTAATATACCCATACAATCAGTTGAAAATCTTACGGTAGTAATCGGAATTAAAACTGCCCAATCTAATAATTTAGAAAAAATATTGATATTTTTCGATTCAATATCTGATTTCTAATGTTGGATACAACAAGCGACTTGCTCACGACAGGCAGAAAAGACTAAGGTAATGTTTTTGGAACTTTTCGATCAAAGCAGGATCTTCAGAAAAGTTGGTACAGTCGACACGCAAATTCGGTTTCATACTGTTAATACTATCGCTAGTATTTTTCCAAAGCGGAAAAACATTGGCCGCGACTGGTATGACAGATTATCAACGAATGTCATGGCTGTTTTACCTCGCCAACAAAAATTCAGTCGCCGAATCAGCCGCCTTACACTTCGGCATACTTCACTCTGACATCCTTGAAGGATCAGCAGACTGCACTTCGCTGAGCCCACCCTCTAAGGAGAATGCGAACGCATTCAACAAATTGTTTCGTGAAGAGTTCGACGTACTGAAAGAGTCCATCAAGCCAGGAAATCTTTCAAACAAATTCTCCAGCGTAGTTACGATCTCCAACGCTTACGGCAAATACGACAGGCAATCTCAATCGCTGATTCTCGACAATCTGGATCAGATACAAAATTTTTCCAGTGTAAATACCAGTAGCGGAACAAAGCAAATTGGTGATTGTAATTTGTTGTGTTCAAAATTAATCGAACTCAGAGCAGCAGCCAACGCACAACACCTGATGCCAGCTCGATATGAGATCGATCTTTACACAGCGTTGCAGAAAGCAATTATGCCCATTGGTGTATTGACTCATCTACCGAGCGTATCTACTTCACCACAACTAAACCGTATTCCAATAGATGAAAAACTCGCCAACGAATTGAGCAACCGACAGTCATCGAATCAAATATTGGATATTCATATTGATTATCGCTTTTTTGCCAGACGTCCTTTCCAGGAAACAGATGCCTTATCAAGACGAAATCATCCTGTTCGCATTCGAGACTTGGTTATTGGATTCTCACTACCGACACATTCTATTGAAATTACGAATATTCGCTATGTTGATAAAATAAGCGGAGAAACACTAGGAGCAATTTCATTTAACGAATCTGAATCAAACATTGATTCACCATATTCCATACAATCAGAACAGATAAAAATCACAGAATCTTCTTCGGTCACCAAATCTCGGAACAAGATTTTACCGAAAGGGCTTCGTACTCACGATGACGCTATCGTTGTAAGAGCGAATGATATTGTCTTTCGTAAAACACCAGCAGAAAACCGTCTCGCCCTAACTAAACTCAATCAGCTGTTAGCCTTATCTGCGGGATTACCAGACTTGTCAGACCCCGACCAAGGCATTTACGTCGCAGATCTACTGGGCAAGCGCGCCACGGACTATTTCGAAATCGCTGACATGAGAGTTGTTCAACCGCAAACCTACAACCTGCAACTCAACGGAGATGATCAAGGGCTATCCGTAGTCATCAAATGGCAGGAGCAATTGCCTGAAGAAAAAATGCAACTATTTACGAATAGAGAAATTCCATTACTAGAAAAAAACACGCTGAATTTCCCCATAAATTTCATGGATGTTCGGGAAGTTTTTATCAGACCTTATGATTCAAACTATCAGCGATTTCCATTGATGCTGATCAATGGAGACAACCATATGCGACTGAACGATCTACGCAAACCGACTATAAGACTTGACGCAGAATTACCAGGGCCCTCGCCTCAACACTGGAATTTGAGCCTTCCGATGGCCGAGATATTTGTCGAACGGTACTACCGTTTTCATACCGAATCTGACAACCAGCGTTACTTGACAGGCTTTAAACGCTTGACACTAGCAAGTACCTATCAGATGAACTCGGTCAATGCGAATCGCGGATCTATTCAGGCAGACATGAAGTTACTGAAACGAACACTCTATCTGGATGATGAACTAACAGAGATTCTCGCGGAGCTACCAACAGAAACGCACTAAAGTTATTACTTTTATAAGCAAAAGATGAAACCAGAGATCATTAATGCTTAACTGAGAACGTGTATCTTTCTAGAATCAATCAGATGACTACTACTCTGACCAAATTCAACCATATGGGCAGCTCCTGAGTGCGCGTTCAGATCTTCCATGGTTTCCCATTTTTCCACAACCATATAAGAATCCGGCCCAAGCGGTGTCTGTATTTTCCCTGCATCAACAGCATCTTTAACTGCCTGGTACTCGATACACCCTTTCTCGGCATGAACCAAAGGCACCACCTTTAAAAAAGCGCCAAGTAGCTCAGTGCGCTTTCCAGGTTTGGCTGTGAGAATAGCGACAACATGAACCATAATAAAATCTCATATAACGAATCATGATAATACTCCGAAAAAAGTGTTGTTTTCTTCCATTACGAAGAATGAATAGATGAGGATCTGAACAAGTAACATGGCGTGCCAATAAGTCCAGAATATTGTAATTGAACAGCCTAAATGTGAATCAATGCAACTAAATATCGATTAATCACAGAATAGCTATACATTGTTAGCGGAAATCTAAATACAGGTAATACTGATATGGCCCGTTTTGATTCCCAAAAACGCAAGACTCTAAAACTAGTCGCAGGTACTGGAGCTGCCATAGCAGCGGCTTCCATAGGAAAAACTGCTCTTGCCAACGAGCTGCCGTTCACTGATCTTAATGAGCAATTGCACCCTCACAGCCAGACCATGGCTGACCTTGAAATTACAATCATTAAAAGCGTACCATTAGGTGAAATCAGAATAGTGGCTCGCAACAATTCAAATCGCGAACTTCATATCGAGAAATTCACTGGTGAAAAAATTGCGCTGGACGGCCGTCAAAAATTTCACCCAAACAGGTTGCTTACTCATGGACCAATGAATATCAAGCCACATCAAAGCAAACACTTTTCAGTCTTGACAATAGCAATGGGGCCTTATCCTCAGCAAAAACATGTATGGGAAACGAAAACCACACGCATTCTTGGAAAAATAAAAAGAGTTGTAAGACTCCAGGGCACGGTGTCTGAAAACGGAGTTGTGGTTACCACAGTTTCTCCTCATCAAAAGCCAGGGATTACATAGCCTGCAAAAAAGCCGTTATTTGATGCTGCTGCGACCGCTCAACCAGCTGATCAGCAGTACGATGCTCACGATCATTAGGCCCATGCCCTCACGCGCGGTTTCGACGTAATACCAGATATCTTTTGTCCACCATTGCGGTGTATCCGGCCAGAAATAAAACACCCCGACCATGGCTGCGACAATACTGAGTATCAATAAGCCATTGGGTAGCGCCCTGGTTAACCACTGGGGACGGAACGCCGCGATACCCGCCCACACAGCAGGCACTAGATAGATAAGCATCCAGATCAGTCCATCTGGATCGTTGTACTGCACGCCGATGAACAGCAACATAAATATACAGAGAATCATGTTGACGTAACGCATTCAGCATTCCTCGTTGCCCTGACTTTTTAGACATACTAGTGTATCTGCTCACCCCACTCCATCCAACGCATTGCGGAGCGAAAACTTTTGACTATCATCATTCAGCTTGTTATCAAAAGGGGCCACGAAACCCAGGGCCCCGAGTGTAAATCGCTAACGTCTAGAGCCAAACAACGATGACCAATCGGATGACCGGGCAAACACTGCATAATTCAACTGCATGGCAACGGTTCTCTGTCGCGTACGAATTTCCAGTCTGCTTTACAACCCAACTTTTTGCACCCGACAATTCGACACTGGTCGACACACTATCCAGACTTGAGTCAAATAAAAGACACCGTTTAATTATCTTTATTGACAGTGGCGTGATGGAGTCGATTCCTACACTGTTAAGGTCTATCCGTAACTATGTCGATTCGCACAAGTCACAAATCAATCTGGTCACTGATCCCATCAGCATGCCCGGAGGTGAAGCCATCAAATCCGAACTGCACTTCATCGAAAGAATGCAAAAAGTCATCGTCGATCATCATATAGACAGACATTCCTTCGTCATTGGTATTGGTGGAGGGGCTTTACTGGACGCAGTGGGTCTTGTAGCGGCAACATCTCATCGCGGTATTCGTCATATTCGTATACCTACTACGGTGTTGGCGCAGAACGACTCTGGTGTCGGGGTAAAGAATGCGGTAAATCTGTTTGGACAGAAAAACTACATCGGTAGCTTCGCCCCTCCCTTTGCAGTTTTGAACGACTACGACTTTATCGAAAGCCTGCCAGAGCGTGACAAGATTGCGGGATTCGCAGAAGCGGTCAAGGTCGCCCTGATTCGCGACACCAAGTTTTACCAATGGTTAGAAAAAAACGCGGACGCACTTTCAATATTTGCCCATGAACAGATGCGTTACATGATCAAACGCTGCGCAGAATTGCATATGCACCAAATTGCAAATGGTGGCGATCCTTTTGAAAGCGGAAGTGCGCGACCGCTAGACTATGGACATTGGTCTGCTCATCGCCTGGAATCCCTGACTCGGTATCATTTACGCCACGGTGAAGCCGTCGCGATTGGTCTGGCCCTGGACGCCCGCTACTCGGTGTTATCAGGGTATCTGACGAGTGGGACCGAGGATCGAATCTGTTTTCTGCTTGAGCATATAGGATTCAAACTCTGGCATCCAGGACTTGAGATGCTCAACCGTAACGGTGAGTTAGAGTTGTTGCACGGTCTCACAGAGTTTCGTGAGCACCTCGGTGGCAAACTGACAATCACACTTCTTAAAGAAATTGGTGTAGGTATCGAAGTTCATCACATGGACGAGGCACTGGTCGTTCAATGTATTGAGTGGTTGAAACAGCGACAACAAAGCTGAGCCAATGTGACAGAATAACGCGAGCCCATGGGAGCTGGCACGATAGTCTACTTTCTGGCATCGTGAAACAACAAACGGTGTGCGGGTATGAACGAGAAAGCGGCCTTACTTCTTAAGTCTGCCCTGAGCAGGCACCTCAATGAAGAGCAGATGTCATGGCTCAACGATCGTATGGATCTCTTACGGGAAGCCAACTCCGATCGCGAATTACACATCACCCTCGGCATGATTCCACGCAAACTCGGACGCTCTGATCTCGATCTGAACGACGGCGAACTGGATCAGGCCGACGCGGCCCGGTCCGGTTGGTATCCAATCGACTGGAGCGTTGAGACCGCCGCGCGAGTTTTTGTTTTGTTGCATCGAGCCCAGCGTGGAAGCAATGCCTTCGGTGAACTTTTTAAAGATCTTTGCCGCACCGCAGAATTATCGGAATCGATGACCCTCTTTCGCGGCATCGCGGTGTTCCCCGACAGTGACATGCTGGATAATCAAATCGCTGAAGGCTTGCGGACTAACATGCGTGCGGTATTCGAGGCGATAGCACATAACAATCCGTATCCAGCTGAAAAATTTGACGACAATCGATGGAACCATATGGTGCTTAAAGCGCTATTCATCGACAGTACTTTGCATACGATTCAAGGGCTTGACAAGAGAGCTAATGCAGAACTCGCCGGCATCCTATGTGACTATGCCCATGAACGCTGGGCAGCTGGGAGATCGGTTACACCAGAACTATGGCGCTGTGTAGGTCCATACGCCAAAGGATCGATGCTTGAAGATCTGAAAAAAGTTCTTCTAACAGGTGATAAGATCAACAAGCATGCTGCACTGCTAGCACTCATCAGTTGTCCTGACCCAGTCGCAATCCAAATGACAAAAGACTATCCGATAGAGTCTGCGGCAATAATACGTGGTGACCTAACTTGGGATACTTTGCAAAGATGAAAGCGTCGATGCGTGTGATAGAACGAAATAGGAGAAAGACTGCATGATGTTTATAGATCCACACGCCCATATGATCTCAAGGGTAACGGATGACTATCAAGCGATGGCAGCATCCGGAGTGGTCGCCGTCATTGAACCCGCGTTCTGGGTAGGTCAACCACGAACCCATGTCGCTACATATATGGACTATCTCTCGGCAATTATAGGTTTCGAGCGATTTCGAGCCGCGCAATTCGGTATCCGTCACTACTGCACGATTGGGTTGAATTCCAAAGAGGCCAACAATGAAGAGTTAGCCGAAGCAGTTATGGAAATATTGCCGCGCTTTGCCTTGAAAGAAGGAGTTGTCGCTATTGGTGAAATTGGTTACGACGAGCAAACGAATCTAGAGGATCGGTATTTCCGCCAACAGCTGGAACTAGCCAAGGAACTCGACCTACCGGTGATGATTCATACTCCTCATCGTGACAAGAAACGCGGTACCACGCGCTCCATGGATGTTTGCGAAGAACATGGAATGGATCCTGGCAAGATCATTGTCGATCACAACAATGAGGAAACTGTTAGAGAAGTGCTCGATCGTGGTTACTGGGCGGCTTTTTCGATCTACCCATCAACCAAAATGGGTAATGCACGCATGGTAGACATACTCGCCGAGTACGGCGCAAAACGCATAATGGTTGACTCGGCCTGTGACTGGGGTATATCCGAACCACTCGGTGTCGCCAAAACAGCTCAGTTAGCTTTGCAACGAGGTATACCCGAAGAACAAGTCAGAATGGTGTGTTATCAAAATGCCTTGGATGCTTATGGACAAAGTGGTCAAATGCACGAAGACGACTGGTTGAATCCACCGCCGATAGATCAACGTACTGTATACGAGGGTAATTCAATACTTCGAGGTGGGCGCGAACCTGTTGTACAAGACAACGCCGACCGAAACAATAGCAACAAGCTA
Organism: uncultured Granulosicoccaceae bacterium; assembly: GCA_964594905.1. Lineage (GTDB taxonomy): Bacteria > Pseudomonadota > Gammaproteobacteria > Granulosicoccales > Granulosicoccaceae > Granulosicoccus. The sequence goes on along the minus strand of CAZQOI010000007.1, from coordinate 25,174 downwards.
CTTATTGAGTAGGCAAGATGCAAAGCAACACCACCGATATCATCAAAGATCAAAATCTACACGAACTCATCACAGCCATAGATGGCGAAAATGACACTCACTACCCAATCACGAAACTACAAGCGCATATAGACAACGTTCCACATTTGGCGGTCTCGATATTCATTTTTCGTGACGAAAAAATGCTATTGCAAAGGCGTGCACCGACGAAATATCACGCAGGCGGATTATGGGCTAATACAGTCTGCTCACATCCACGTTGGCAAGAAAGCGCCGCGAACTGTGCAAAACGACGTTTACCAGAAGAACTAGGCTGGTCCGTACCCTTGACCGAAATAGGCGAAATCGGCTACGCCGCTCCAGTGGGAAGCTTGTTCGAAAACGAGCACGTGCATTGTTTCTTTGGAGAATTTGCTAATCGTTGTAACACTGATGACTTTAACCCCGAAGAAGTGTCGGCAGTGGAATGGATGAGCATTCCAAAAATCCTCAACGAAATCGATAGGCGCCCCGAGACATTCACGCCATGGTTCAAGATCTATATGGCTGAGCACAGACAATTGATCAACGGCTTATCCGTCGTCTAATACCCAAGCACCGGGAAACTAAGCAAAGATATGTCGCAGTACAATGTTTTTAAAATCTGCTGATTTGACATTGTCAGGCAACAGCTCCGCATTGGAACTAATCAATATAGGCCCATGATCAGGGTCATCAGTGGGTCGCCCATGAGACCCCTTGACCAGTTTCGTATCTTTCAAGGAAATGACGTCCAGCAATGTTCGAAAACCGAGCTTTCTGCGCAACAAACGCGAGGCAACAGAAGCTATCGGATGCTTCAACGTTGGGTCAAAAAACAGCTCCACCGGATCATAGCCGGGCTTTCTATGGATATCCACAGTGCGGGCATAATCTGGCGCACGCTTATCATCCAGCCAAAAGTAATAGCTGAACCAACGATCTGCCTTCGACACTGCGACAAGATCTCCAGCACGAGAATGATCAAGGCCCCAAGCTTTCTTCCCATCAGCATCCAACACATGTTCCACACCATCCAGTGCTGCAACTGTTTCATGTATAGCTTGCGTTTGCTCAGGTGAATTTATATAGATGTGCGCTATCTGGTGATCGCTGACCGCAAACGCTTCGGAGGCACCCGCATCCAGTTGCTCGCGCCCATTCTCATTGCGCACGCGCAGGTATCCAGCCTGGCGAAGTTCTCGATTTATATGCACCGCATCACTTACCGGCGTTATACCGTACTCAGATACAACCAACACTTCCCGCCCTTCCTTGTCAGCAGTTTCAATCAGCTGACCACAGAGCTCATCAACTTCGCGAAGGTCTTTTTGCAGATCCGGATGCGATAGATCAGGGCCTAGCCGTTGCAGGTTATAGTCAAGGTGAGGAAGGTAGGTCAGTGTTAGTGTTGGCTTGCGGGTATCCATAACATGGCGTGTCGCATCACTAATCCACTTACTCGAGGTGATATCAGCGCCGGGTCCCCAGAACTTGAACAAAGGAAATTGGCCAAATTTGGCATCAAGCTCATCATGTAGTTCGGCAGGATACGCATAGTGGTCGGGTATCTTACGGCCATCCGCCGGATACATAGGACGCGGTGTTGCGCTCCAGTCTGCGCTGGAGTACATGTTGTACCACCAGAACATCTTGGCGCAGGTGAATTCCGCATCACGCGCCCTACCCGCTTCCCAGATTTTTTCACCCGCTACCAATCGATTCGACTGTCGCCACAACCAGACTTCAGATAAATCACGAAAATACCAGCCGTTGCCCACAATGCCGTGTTCGCTGGGTAACAGACCAGTGAGTAAGGTTGACTGCGCTGAACAGGTTACTGCCGGGGTGATGGCCTTCATCGGTCTGAGGCCACCGCGTTTGGCTAGCTTGGCTAAATGGGGCGTATGCTCCCCGACCAGAGCCGGGCTCAAGCCTACTACCAGTATGACTAAGGTCTGTTTCATTACTCAATCATACTGAGTCAGAGAGTTTCAAGGCAATTATAATCATCTTGATAAAACACAATAAACTCACCACACAGACTAAAAACACATGGAGCTGACAAAAACAAGCGGATCACTCGGACACCTGAGCTATTGCTCAAACATTCATCCGGGCGAAAGCTGGGACGAGGTGAAACAAAATCTGGAATCTCACATACCCGCTATCAAAATGGCGCTAAGCCCTGATGCGCCATTTGGCATCGGTCTGCGCCTGTCAGCCGCCGCGGTAGAGGAACTGTCGGACACCAGAAAATTGGCCCAATTCAAATTGTTTCTTGAGCAAAACAACTGCTACGTATTTACTATCAACGGCTTTCCATATGGCCCTTTTCACGGAACTCGAGTCAAGGAGGACGTGTATCTTCCTGATTGGAAAAACTCTGAAAGAGTGCGTTATACGAATCAACTGGCAGATACATTTGCAACGATTCTTCCCGCTGGCCTAACAGGCAGTATCAGCACTGTACCTGGTGCTTTTAAAAGCTCGGTGAAAAACGAGTCAGATATTCAACTGATGGCGAAGCATCTTATTGATCATGTCGCACATCTCGTTAAGCTGGAAGCATCATCCAATCAAACAATTGTATTAGCTTTGGAACCAGAACCTTGCTGCTTTCTGGAGACTATTGATGAATCCGTGGAGTTCTTTACTCAGTATCTTTTCAGTGACTCGGCTGCAGCTCAGTTATCTGTTGATGTCGAGGCTGATATGGATAGTTGCAAGGCCTTATTGCGAAAACATCTGACACTGTGTCTGGACCTTTGTCATGCCGCAGTTGAATTTGAAGATTGCACGAGCTGCCTCATGAAATTAAATGCCGCTGGAATTTCAGTCGGCAAACTACAGATAAGCTCAGGGTTACGCATACCGGCAATCAATCAGGATAACCAAGACATCCTCGACCCATATATTGACAAAGTATACCTACACCAAGTTATCGAAAGTCACAACGACGTTATAAACCGATACACCGATCTACCAAATGCTCTGGCTACACTAAATGAGGAACAACGAGAATGGCGTGTTCATTTTCATGTGCCAATATTTCTCGAGGAGCTAGGCCCATTCTCATCCACACAATTTTTCATACGCGAAGCCTTGGCTCATCACAAATCCGATCCCATCAGCGATCATTTGGAAGTCGAGACCTATACCTGGGACGTACTACCTGAATCACTTCGCACCAGCAACGTCGACAAGGCTATTGTTCGCGAACTTCAGTGGGTCAAGGACGTACTATCTTGAAACTCGCGACCACCTTTCTACGTCTTGGTCGTGTATCAAATTTACCAACGGTGTGGAGCAACACCCTTGCCGCTAGTGCACTAGTTGGTTCTTTAACTTTGGATTCCCGATTGGTATTGTTGCTAATTGCGATGTCTCTCGCATATGTTGGTGGCATGTTCCTTAACGACGCTTTTGATCAACGCATCGATGCAGTTGAACGGCCCGAACGACCAATTCCCAGCGGTGCCATCAGCGCCTCTACTGTTTATGTTTTGGGCTTTACGATGTTATTGGCAGCTGTTCTATTAGTTGTGGTCTGTGCTAACTCAGCCAACAGTGGTGGATGGGTAGCCGTGATCAGTGCGATAGCATTGATGGGCTGCATTATCTTATACAACGCCTGGCATAAAAATAACCCCCTTAGTCCACTAATCATGGGCGGCTGCCGTATGCTTGTTTACATCACAGCTGGCCTCGCTTTGACGGCCTCACCAGAAATCAATTTATTTGCCGCAGCAGCAATCCTGCTCTGTTACCTGATTGGTTTGACCTACACTGCCAAACAGGAAAATTTTGGCGAAATGAAAAACCTGTGGCCACTATTGTTTCTATTCATACCAATAGTCTATGGGGTTTTTCTATCAAGCAATAAGCCGAACGTGTGGTTGCCCACGATTTTGTTAACTATAGTAGTGCTCGCGGCCATATGGTTAATCAAGCGACGACAACCAAATGACATTCCACGAGCCGTGGTAACCATGATCGCTGGAATCTCGTTGATAGACGCAGTATTCATCGCAGCCTTTGCAGATTTGTCGTTAGCTTTTTTCGCTATTGCCGCCTTTGGCCTGACGTTACTTCTGCAAAAATTCATCGCAGGTACCTAATATAAAGTCCGTTTGATAACCGAGCGAAACTCAAAATTCCAGCTGCAGCTGAACTACATCACATATCGCACGCAATTCAATCGTAAAAAAGCGTGTCACCAGCCCTAACACTCCTCATTCTGGCCAGCTAACCTGCCGATAAAGGAGGATTACATAGTCAGTCTCATGATACCTAACCCTTCCGAATCTGGTTGATTTCAAATCAGGCATAGGACTAGCTTTCTATTCGCATGCTCTCAAAACGCAATCAACTAGTATCTCCAATTTTCTGGCGCATAGCTGCTGGCGTTTTCGTGAGCATTCTGCTTATTGAAATAGTTCTTTTAACTTATTCCTGGTTTAGCGAACGCAATCGCGCTTTGTCCCATCTTGAGGAAACCGCCAAGTCTATTTCATCTGTTCTGGACTCGTCGAACCCGGCTGCTCAGCTTGACAACCTGATCAACTCCGAACAGGAATCGATGAAATTCAAACTTATTGGTTACTATATCGAGCTTGATGAGGCTAAAACGGTTAGTGGAGGCAATACTAAAGACCTTATAACTCAAGTAAACGCCACTGTACCCAATCAGTTTTCCTCTGAATCCGGATTTTACGATACCTTTTTGACTGAGGGCCGAGAGTTATCCTCTATTCAAACAATTCGATTGCGTACAGACGCCAGTAGCATAAACGAATACATGCTTACCTACATCGGTAGGATAAGCGGAATGGTCCTGGTCATAAGTCTGTTTGTCACTATATGTTGTTTATTATTTCTCACCCCATTATTGATAAACCCACTACAACGCCTCAATAATTTGCTTATCTTAAGCCGTAAAGACGGTGTAAGAAATATGCAAATAGACGCAGCTGACTTAAAACGCTCGGACGAATTGGGTAGTGTCTTCAATTCCTTCAATTTTCTAAGAAGCGAGTTGATTTCTTACGAAGACACTAATGCGGTGTTGCTGGATCGTTTTGAAAGTTTCGCAAACCTGGGGGCTGATTGCTTTTGGGAGCTCGACAGTCAACTGCGAGTAAGTTACCTCGCTGGAGACGTACAACGTGTATTGTCGATAGATCCGACTCAGTGCATTGGACAGCCACATGCTGCCCTCCTTAAACAATTATCTAAACAGTTAGAAAGTCCACAGCAACTAATCGATTCACTGACAAAAGACGGCCGGTGGGAGGGACGTATTCTTAGACATTCACCGGTGCGGGAGCCACTTTCGGTCAGAGTTACTACTAAAATCCATAGAGCTGAGGACGGTAGCTTTTCATGCATTCGTGGCAACATTGTCGATATTACGCACGAGAAAAAACTTGCAGATAAGCTACAGTGGCAAGCGACACACGACGAACTTACCAGCCTTAAAAATCGTCGTGAATTGACTCGTGTACTAGAACATAGAATCGAGATGTACAAAACTGAAAGTACAATTTTCACCATGGCGGTTCTTGATCTCGATCGTTTCAAGTCTATAAACGATACCTGCGGCCATATCGCCGGTGACAAGCTGCTGAGATCACTTGCCTCTTTGATGCGAGAAAATGTACCAAAGAGTGTCGATATTTTTCGTACTGGGGGGGATGAGTTCGCCATAGTCTTTCCTGAACTAACAGCGAATGAAGCAGCACCAATTGCTGGCAACATACTTACGGCAATTGAAAACTACCGGTTCGAATTCGAAGATGAATCTTTCGCTGTGACTGTTAGCATGGGTTTAGCAGAAGTTAAAACTGAGCTGCAATCCGCAGAGGCTATTACTTTCGCAGCAGACAATTTATGTCTTGAGGCGAAAAGAACAGGCAAAAATCAGATCTGTATCTCAACTGAATCAACAACAGCCGATTTTGGAAGTCGTGACGAGGCTCGTTGGATCTCAAAGATTAAGGAAGCATTAGAGAACGATCGTTTTTCTCTTTTTCGTCAGTCTATCGTCAAGATCGGTACGCCATCCCCTGAGGATCATTTTGAAGTGTTGCTTCGTATGCGAACGATCGACGGAAACTATTGCTCACCAGGTGATTTTCTACCGGTCGCTGAGCGCAATGGATTGATGCCTGAAATTGATCGCTGGGTAGTATCTGCTGTAGGAAAATGGTTTGAAAATCACGCAAACAAAGAGAATGTCGAATACCGAATTGGTGTCAATTTGTCACCAGATTCTTTGTCAAACACAAGCTTTCGAACATTTCTGCTGCGATGGGTAGAACAAAACCCTGAAACAGCTAAATCTTTGTGTTTCGAAGTAACAGAATCTGCTGCAATGATAGATTATGAGTCTACCGTAGAATTACTAACAGACCTCAGAGAAATGGGTTCGATGGTCGCGCTCGACGACTTCGGCACAGGATTCTCATCACTGTCTCACATACGCGAGCTGCCACTAGATTACATCAAGATAGATGGGTCATTTGTAAGAGATATTACAACCAACTCGCTCAACCAAGCAGTTGTCAAAAGCGTTACTCATTTCGCTCAGGTGTTGGATATCAGAACAATTGCGGAATTTGTCGAAACCGAAGAAGCACTTACGATGTTGGAACAGTCGCAAGTCGATTATGCGCAAGGCTATCTGTTCTCCCAGCCCAAAGCCATGTACGAGCCACAATCCGACACTGGGTTGCCAAAAGCCGCCTAAAGCTGAGCTCAATACTCCAGGCGAAGTTCAACTCGCCGACTGCGTCGAAGATCAACTTCAGATTGATTGTCAGTACTCGCCTGTGTTTCACCATGACTCTCGACAATCAATCGCTCCGGATCGACTTCAGATTCGATAAGAAATTCCCTACTCGCTAGTGCACGCCGCCGCGATAGCCGTAGATTCTCATCCGCGTTTCCAACTGGATCGGCATGACCACTGATACGAAGCTTCAACTCAGGATATTTGTTTAGAACAAGAGCAACACTGGTTAACTTAAGCTGCGATTCTTCGTCCAGATCTGCACTAGCTTCATCAAAAAGGATTTCAACATCAGCTGAATTTCCATTCACACCCAAAATACCTTCGAATCGAGACTGATCTTGCTTGTTGGCATCCACGCTGGCAGATTCATTCTCGACGACTGTCTCGACGACTGGCTCGGTAACCGCCTCGACAACTGACTCGGAAGCCTTCTCGGCCTTAATCTCAGGCGTGGTATCAGCCGTGGTATCTGCCTTAATCTCAACCGTCGGCTCAGTCGTCTTCTCTGTCGCTATCTCGATTGCATCTGTCTCCACGATTTCTTTTGCCGATGAGACAATATCGTTTTCTTGTACTCCTTCCTCGTTTGAAATACTTTCAACACGGGATAAAGACTCAGATAAGTTATTATCTGTGGAAGGTTCTGACGTTTGCATGTCAGAAATCTGCGCATTTGAAACTTCTGACGAAGCTAGTTGCTCGGTAACAGAATTTCGCGATACTGATACTTCAGGTGCAACTAGTGATTTAGTTGAAACTGAAGACAATTCACCGCGCTCAGGCATCGATTCCGCTGAGGAACCCAATCGTGTGCTTAGTTCCCGATCTTTATCCTTGCTTGGAATAGCCGCGGTTGATGATGTTGTTTCAGAGCCCTCTTTAGCTGAGTGATGGGCTATGGATGTATCCGCTATACCCAGCTTGCCAGATGACATCTCATCGTCGAATACAAATCTCAGAGTCATTGCACCAAAGAGTAAGACAACGACAAGCGCAATCAAATATTCCTTACGCTCTTCTTTATCCAGAAAACCTAGCATCGATTCAGTCATGCGCAAAAGCCAAGTTTGGTTTGATGAGATCACTCTCCGGCGACGCCGGAGAGTGAAGCAGGATCAATTAATTTTTGCAGCCCACTGATCAGCTAGTTTTTTCGCGGCATCGCGCCCACCAAAACCAAATGCCAAGGCCGCTGCAACTGCAACAGAACCCAAGGTAAACCCAAACGCCATATTGACGATATTGTCAGCCAGGCCCATGGCTTTTAGTCCCATTGCCAGGACCAATCCAAGTATGGCAAGTCGTGCAATGTTGGCTAGCGCTTCGTTACTCTTGGATAGAAATCCGTGTGCAACGGTACCGAGGTAATTACCAATAATCAGAATCACACCGCCTACCAGAATGCCACCACCAAATTCCAACACCCGTCCCATGATCTCAGATAAAACATCGATATTTAGCTTATCTATCGCGGCCACAGAGGCTGTCAGCATTGAAAAGAACATGATTGCACTTCCAATCAACTTGATTGGCGTAAAACTATCGGTGAACATTCCTTGTATACCCATTTTCGCAGGCATTGCATTGATATTCATGCTGTCCAATAAACCACTCAGGATTGAAACGATGAATTTCGCAACAAAATAGGTGACTAACAAAATGATTGCAGCGGCAATAATATTAGGTATGGCCAGCATAAGTTCCTGGATCATTGCTGTCGCTGGCGCAGATATCGCCTCAATTTCCAGAATTCCCAATGCAGCTACGATCATGGGAAGCAGAATCACAGCAAAAACAAATACACTTCCAAACTTCGACACCTTAATATCGTCATTTCCAGTTTTAAGCGCTAGTTTCTGATCCACTTTTCCCAGTGCCATGCCCACAAAATCGGACACTATGGTTGCGATCATATAACCGATATATCCAACGATACCGGCACCAATCACATTAGGAATGAACTTAACGAACTGATTTACCATGTTCTTCAAAGGGTCGAGAACAGATGTCAAGCCTAGTTGACCAAGTACGGCCATCAGAACCAGAAAAACAATGATGTAATAGATAATGGTAACGATTGGTGTCACCAAATCGAATACCGTTCCATCAGATCTGGTTCTATTTAACGCAGATACCTTTCCAAGACTCTTGCGTAAAATTCCTCGGATAAACTTTGCGACTATCAACCCAACAATCAGTATGATTAGCGCGACCAGAATTGGCGCGAGAGTTTCACCAAACGGCAAGGAACTCAGCATAGACTCCAGTTTGTTTGCAATACCGCCTGTTGACTCATTCATATTACGGCCTCGAAGATTGGTATGTCTGAGTCACGAGGCTAGGTGCCGCTGAATTTGGAACTGTTAAACCTTGTGACGGGATCTTCTATGCTGCGATATAACGCTCCTATCAAGTCATAACACCAGTACTTATCGTCAGGATAATGACGAGAGCCCATCTAATGATAAATACTCAGGTGCCTAGTCCAACCCTTGATACCTATTAACGGTTGGACTGCAAAATCATATCAGCCCCTTTTTCCGCAATCATCAAAGTACTCGCACAAGTATTGGACGAAGGAACCTTGGGCATGACAGATGCGTCTATCACTCGCAATCCATCAATGCCATGCACTCGGAGCTGAGGTGAAACCACAGTCGATTTATCCGACTCACTACCCATTCTGCAAGTACCGACCAAGTGATAACCTGTGTTGCCGTTGTCACGCGCAAATTGCAACAGTTCGTCATCTGTGCTCAATCCGTTTCCGGGGAGCAGCTCCTCGGAGACCAGATCCCCTAGTTCATCTTGTTTGAACAAACGTTGGCAAAGTCGAATGCCACGGACTGCATAAGTCTGATCAATTTCAGTTGCCAGATAATTCGGTTGGATCCGAAGCTTACCGTTGAAGTCTGTTGATTCAATTTTCACAAACCCTACGCTAGTTGGCCTTTGCTGGGTAAAGCCAACGGTAATCGCTGGAAAATCATCCAGCTCATACATACGACCTGGTTTGTAGCTGCCTGGCGAAAATACAAATTGAAAGTCAGGTCGTCCCTCGCTTAATTCTGCGTTGACAAAGGCATACGCCATAGAAGGGCTCAAGGTAAGAATATTAGGCTTGTTAAATCCCCAACGAATCATTTGAGCTAATAGACTCCACCCTTTCGCCCGTTGATTCAGTGAGACTACGCCCGATTTGAGCCTCGCTGTGCAACGTACAAAGTAGTGATCCTGAAAATTCTCCCCCACACTCGGTAGTTCGTGGATCAAAGGAATTCCTAGATCTTGTAGATGTTGACCACTACCAATTCCAGAAAGCTGCAACAGGCGCGGCGAGTTGAGCGTACCAGCCGCAACAATGATCTCGTGACGCGCTGCGATAGTCAGCCGCTCATCACGTGCGCTTCCATCTGCATTTACACGCTGACACTCAACATGAGTTGCTCGACTACCTGCAGTGACTATGCGTTTGGCTTGAAGGTAGGTTTTTATTTCAACATGGTTACGCCTACGCGTGTTTTTTAGAAACGCTGTGGACGCACTGATTCTTCGCCTGCCATTGATAAAGCGTTGGTAATAACCAGTGCCATTTTGAACACCATCGTTGTAGTCCTGGTTAACAGGCACGCCAAGACTCGCTACCGATTTAATAAAGGATTCGCACAGTGGGTCACGCCAGGCAGGATCACTGATCGCCATCGGACCAAAACTTCCACGTGCCTGGGTAGAAGGTCCTTGCCAGGACTCCGACTTTTTAAAATAAGGCAGCACATCCTGATACCCCCAACCATCGTTCCCCATTGCTTGCCAGGTATCAAAGTCCTCACTTTGTCCACGGTTGTAAACCAAACCATTAACGGAAGTGGAACCACCTAACACTTTTCCTTGGGGCAAACGAACTGCGCGCATACCGCTTCCTGATGAAGGCTCAGACTCGAAGGACCACATCAGCTCTGGATTACTCAGTGTTTTGACAAAACCCGCAGGAATGTGAATAAAGGGATGATTATCCTTTCCGCCTGCATCAATGACACATACTGAGTACTCACCAGACTCGCTTAATCGGTCCGCCAAGACGGAACCCGCGGCACCAGCACCGATCACCACGAAATCGTATTGTTCTTGTGAGCTCATACCCCGATACTAGCAAGCAACTAGTAATTCGTTGCTAAAACTGGCGATTCGATATGCGCCAAGTCCAAACACGTAGGTCGAAGAACGCCTTTATCGTCGCCAACAGCACCGACACACAAAGAAGGGTTTTCGATATCGTCCCCATCGTTCCCTCAATAAGCATCGCATGAACAATGCTGCTCGTCACTACAATAGCCGCAAGTGTTGTATGAATAATTCGCCAAAGGGACAGGCGGAGTTTCATCTGGCGGCGACGTGCAGCAATAGCTGCAGTTGCGAAAAGCGCCCACATCGCCACAACGCCCCACGCGGAAAAGGGTGTCGGTGATCTGAAAAGCAGCGCGTCGATAACATCTGGGGGGCTGGTTATCCATAGCCCGACTACATGAACTATTACCGCTGCTACGAGCACTATTCCGACCCAACGATGTATCCGGCGCTCACGCATAGTGGAGAGCCCAGGCAAATACCCGCCAGCCAACAAAGGCTGAAACAGAACAAGGGCCATCGCAAAAATTGCAGCAAATCCAGCGACAATGTATACAGGTTCACGCCAGGCAAGTAAGGGGCTGTTTGCCGCTACAACAACAGGTAGCGCTACACAAACAATAAGAAAGATCCAAATCAGTACCGCGCGGACCTGAGCCACCTCGAACTACGCGGGTTGCAATACAAAATCAACGTTAAGACTGGTATCGCTCGCGCTCGCCATCACGGGACGCAGAAAAACCGTTTTGTATTCATCACTGTCATAAGCCAAATGACCATGAGCTTGGCCAAACGCTGGAACGATCTGAGGCATTTCCAATCGGAACACTCCGTCTGCGCCAGTGAGAGTTGCACCATGACTGCGCTGATCGCGCTCATGCCCCTCAGTTGTGTGTGCCCAAATCTGAATTCGCACACCTTCCAATGGAGCACCGTCACCAGCCCGACGAACGGTTCCACTCATCCAAAAACCGCCGTTACCAATACGCTCAACAACTGGTGCATCTGGGAGATAGTTATTAGACCCTCCACGCATGGTCCGTGTTGGTGCAAAATCTTTTGAGGTGCTTTGTGCGAGTACAGACCTGGTAATAGCAGAGGTAGCGCCTATAAGTGCGACACCTGCGGTGGCCACACCCGCTTTGAGGAGCGAGCGGCGACTGGCTTGATTGTGTTTCATGTCGTTTTCTCAAATAGCTGAAAATCGCGACCCTTCGGTCATGCCGCTGCCAAATTTTACTATCGCAACAAAAACCCGACAAGTACAGCGTGGTAGCACTAAGAGCTGAGTTATAAAAATTAATTCAATTATCGACTCCATTTATACAGTCTGTAATTTGAAATGGATCAGAGATTCAAGATCTATCCCCAGAAATGCCAATCGCCTAACGCTCATACAGCTCACTTTGCACACCAAGAAAATTCTCCCAAGCAAACCAATAGGAAATATGTCCGGGTACTCGAGCTCGTTTGTGCTGACCATCATGGGACAACAAAAAATTCTCGGTTCTCGTCCAAATCACGCCATCAGCGGTTAAATCCCCTGAGCTCGATACTGCAAATGATTCACCAGGATGTCGTTCATAGGCACGCACCGTTCTTGTCGTGGTATCACCCAGTAGAACCAATCGTTGAGAGCCAACTCGGTCGTTTATAACAGAGCTTTCATCAAATACATCAAGAGGCCATGCTTTACTGACGGCAAAGTTCCTGACACCAAAAACATAATCTTTTCGATTTAAACGACTTTCATCGGAAACAACAGCTGGAAACATCAAATCAGGGCTAGCAAAGTACTCTTGATAGACAACACCGGAATCATAGTTTCGAACATATCCAGTATCCAGAGACAGCACCTTGGTAGTTGGATGACGCTCACGCCATGACTGCCAGGAAGTAATAGTAATAGGCCTTACTTTCAAACTAATAGCACGCTCAACCATCGGACCAACAACCGGTTCACCCGTAAATTGATTCCACAAACTGTTCGTGCTTCGATCAAACATCAGCTTGTTGGATCGGTACAGTAGTCCAGACGAACCAAATACAAGAGGCTCGCCCACACCCTCCGGATGCGTATCAAATAAAATTCCAGAACCGCATAAAGTGCAATAGGCCAATGCCACCGGAACACCTCCGATAACATCATTCAACATCTCATGCCATCCCATTACTCGCAGCGGATAGGCTCGAATATCACCGTTTATTTCAACACCAAAGACGAGATCCTGAGCAAGCAGGTAGTCGGCATCTACAGCTTCTATCATCGTTGCACTATCGAGCGAAGGTATCTCATCATAAAGAGCGCCGCCCCAGACAATTTCTTCTAACCTGATTCGCATCTTGTCTCGATCACCATACGGAGGTGCGAGTAGTTTCAAAAAACGCTCATCTGTATTACCAAGAAATCTGAGTTTCAAACTGCGATAGGAGGGATGCGGAATAATTTCAGGATGTCGTTCCTGCCACTGGTAGGCTTCATGCCATGTAGTTAGGGTTTCACCTGTCAATTCCGACAGCGCTTTGGCAACATGAACATTGGAACCAGTCCAACGCATAGCAAGAACGAAAGTTGGAATCAGGCTCTTGTCGGCAATCGCTGCCAGTTTCTCTACAACCGGTACTTTCTCAGGCCCTTGAACAAAAAACATCTGCAGACTCAAATCCGCAATAGTTTCTTCTGAGGATGTACTCGCAAAGCTTGCGGCATTGAACAGCAGCAAGATAGGAATGAGTTGTCTCAAGACGTTGCGCATAAACGAAATTATTCAATGGCCTGATTTACAGACCTACTATGCTTCTTTAAATTTCGTTGAGGCATCGTTTTTCACCGTGTTACTGACCAAGAACGACGCCTTCGCGTCGTGGATCAGCGCCACCGGTCAAGTTTCCACCATCGTTTACTATGGCGTGCAGTCCAGAGTTCAGACTGCGAAGGTTTACTTCATACCCTATCGCCTCAAGCTCGCTTTTAAGCGATTCAGCACCGGTGCCTTCTTCAAGATCAAAGGTGCCAAAGCGATTCACAGCGTGTGGCAGGTTAATCGCCGCTTGTACGTCAAGATTCCAATCCAAATGCGCAATGATTGCCTTCGCGACATAGCCAATGATTCTGCTGCCTCCAGGTGAACCAATTACCATATAGGGTTTATTGTCTTTCATGACGATAGTTGGCGACATAGATGAGCGTGGCCTTTTTCCAGGTTCAACCCGATTCGCAATAGGTATACCGTTTCGATGAGTTGCAAACGAAAAATCAGTTAACTCATTGTTGAGTAAAAACCCACCGCTCATCAATCGAGAGCCAAATCCATTTTCAATAGTTGTCGTTATCGATACGGCATTACCGTCAGAATCGACAATCGAAAAATGACTGGTTGATTTAAATTCGATACTTTCGTCATCAGCGAGCAACATGGAATGATCCCATTCTGGCTCACCCGCCGATACATCAGTCAATGCTTCCGCACCATTCAACAAGGCCGAGCGTTTCTTTAGATAAGCCGGACTCAGCAAACCTTCAGTCGGCATTGGTACAAAATCGCTGTCAGCCATGTAGCGACCTCGATCTGCAAAAGCGAGGCGAGACGCATCGCCGATCAATCGCCAACTGTCTACCGATGTAGGTCCAAGTTTCGCCAGGTCATAAGGCTGTAAAAGACCAAGAATTTGTCCTACGGTCAAAGCACCTGAGGAAGGTGGCCCCATGCCACACACTTTATGCTCTCGGTAATCGATACATACGGGATCACGCTGCACAACCTGATAATGAGCAAGATCGGTAAAAGAAAGAACACCCGGGTTTGATGCAGCTTTGACCTTGTCGACAATCGCCAAGGCAATTGGCCCAAGATAAAAAGCGTTAGCACCGCTCTTTGCAATCTCCTTTAATGTATCCGCATAGGCTTGATTTTTCAAAACGTAACCCACAGGAAGTGGCTTGCCGTTATTACCAAAAAAATAGGCTTTAGTATCCGGATGGATCGAGAGACGCTCAGCATCGTTAGTGATTGATTGGTGAAGACGTTCTGAAACGGCAAAACCCATCTCGGCAAGATCAATAGCGGGTTTAACGAGGCCAGTCCAAGGTAATTTGCCATGAGCCTTGTGTGTCTCGTACATCAGTTTGACCGTGCCTGGTGTGCCCACCGAGCGACCGCCAACTACAGCATCCCAGAATTTTAGTTTCTCACCTTCCTCGTTCTGAAATAGTGTGGGCGTTGCAGCCCTTGGTGCTGTTTCCCGACCATCGTACGTAGTCAAGTAATCATCTTTAGCATCGTAGTACACCAGAAATGCGCCACCACCCAAACCAGACGACTGAGGTTCGACGAGGCCTAACACCAGTTGCGTCGCTACCATCGCATCTATCGCATTACCACCACGGCTTAATACGTCATACCCCGCCTGAGCCGCATATGGATTTGCAGCGGCTATCATAAAGTTATCTGCTGTTTGCAACTCTTTAGAAGATACACCTGTTGCAATTTCAGGCGCGTATCCATCGGTAACATCTTGGGCGGTTACCGTATTTAAGGTCGATAAAAAGGCAAGAAGTGCGATACCGATATTTAGCCTGTACATAGTGTTACCTCATGATCTAACTCGTAAAACGCAACCATACATATAAAGCGATTACAAAAAAACCACAGATCGCGTAAAGATTCGACTGTTTTCGATAGTGAAGACCTGACTCAGTTAGATTATCCTTGGATGCCCTGCTGCCAGTAAATAGACGTTCGTACCAAATCCTGTCGATTACCGTCTTTACATTCGCTTGAGCCATGGCATGGGATCGCAGCGCCGCGACTAAAAACCCAATACTAATTACCAGTAGTAACGTGTCCATCAGTGCATCTCATCGTCAAACTGCATCAGCTTTCCAATACAACTTTGTTTAAGATTTCAGTGTAATTTTCCGTACCCTGAGCCCCGCTTACCAGATACTTTTGGTTAAACACCATGGCGGGTACACCAGTTATGCCGCGATCTGTCCAGATTTTTTGCTCATTACGAATAACTGCTTGATGCGTACCATCGTCCAACACCCGCTGGGCCGCTTCCAAATCCATTTTTAAAGTGCTGACGATACCAAGCAGAACGTCAGTATCACTAATATCAAGTTGCTGAGTAAAGTATGCAGAAAACAGCGCTAATTTCAGGGAATGCCCCAATTCTCTTGATTGACTAGCTGCCCAATGTATTAACTGGTGAGCTTTAAACGTATTCACAATGCGGCTATTTTCATCAAATTGAAACGCGAAACCGAGTTGGTCTCCAAGAGTGGTTAAGCGCTCTCTCGACTCAGTACTTTGTTCGACGGTAGTGCCGTATTTCTCGCACATGTGTTCCTGTAAATTCTGACCAATCTCTGGCATCTGGGGATTTAATTCAAACGGATGCCAATGAATTTGGAGATCACAGGCTTGATTGTCAGCCGCCAACTGCAATTGCCGTAAGCCCACGATACACCAAGGACAAACCACATCAGATACGATATCAACTCTTACTGAACTCATTCTGCCCTCAATTCAACAACACTTGCAGTACAAAATGTTTTAGCCCATAAACTAATTTGGTTAAGACTGCATGGCAATAGTTAAGCTTTTACTCCCCCTGAGCGACGGCCTGGCTTTGCGCATAAGAGATTGGCGGGTACTTAGCAGGATTACTTTCATCAAAACAAGTAGGAACACAATGCATAACGTAGTTAGGGTTCGCATTAAAGAAAAACGGTATGGAGTAGCGCGAGCGCGAACCCGTGTTGTTATTCGCATAGTGGCGTGTACTAAGGAAACGGTCATTAGTCCAGTGTTTTAGCAATTCACCTGTGTTGACGATAAACGAATCTTTCACAACTGGTGCATTGACCCATACCTTACGGCGCTCACTAAAAACGCTCAGCCCTGGTTGATCCTGCGCAAGTATGGTGCAAAAGGAAGTATCCACATGCGGTGCAATTCCGTAGGCACCTTGTTCATCACTCGGCACTGCCGGATAGTGCGTCATTCGCAATCGATACAATGGCTTGACAAATGCCTCCTCAAAATAATTATCACTGACACCCAATGCGCGCGCATAAATAGGCAACATGCGTTTACCTAGCGCTTCCAGGTGTTCTGCGTATCGTTCGATTTGCTTCCTGAAATCAGGCAATGCAGCAGCATCTGGCCACTGGTTGTCAGACATTGACAATTGATCATCGCATTTGATTATGAATGCTTCGTTGAGATTACCGGTCTGCCGAGCAGGTAGTTTTCGGTTGTTCAGCGGTAAGTAGCCCATTCCTCCCGCTGGCCAACCCGGTCGATCCATCAAGATGGCACTTTTAACTTCGTCCGCTGCGGAGTGAAACCCACGAATTTCGGAAAACGTATTCTCGATGACATTAGATGGCACATGGTGGCCAACGATCGAGAAAAATCCAGTTTTTTCGCAGGCATTTCTTAGCTCTAGCGCAACCTCATCCAAATCCTTCGTTGATCCCGATGAAAAATACGCATCGAGGTTTATCGTGGGTATATCGTCGTCCAGTGCATCTTCGGGTGCCGAGGTATCCCACAACTCGGATTCAGAGCGTAGCTGCCGCTCTTTCTCGCTCGCGTCAAAGTCTGTGCTTGAGGTTTCAGTAGTATTCATATCAGGCAGTATTTTACGTCAATATGGATAGGCAAGTCGTCGACAATTGCCATCAATCGACGTACAGCCACTGGAAGTGGGGTCTTATCACTAAGAATCGAGCATATTAGATCACGAATACTCGATACCACTACTAGGCATTCATTAGTTGCTAGCTGTCTGAACCGGGCGAGCACATACCCCATATTCCAAACCCACAACAGCCGCTGAGCTTAGGACATTCGTCCCATACTCAGCAGCTGTTTGAGTCTCACCCTCTATTCTTTAGTCGACGCTTGTTCGCATTCAAACTTTGAAATCACAACTACATAGAACTTATTAAGACAACTGATAGTATTGGCTTACCACTAAGAGCTGTGTAGATTCGTACCACCCCACAAAACACTGAACGCTTCACAGTGAATCAGAAGAGACTTGAAATCACTAACATCTACATTATCTGGCAAGACATATTCCTGTGAACCTTTGTTCTTTTGTAAAACAGAGACAAGTACCGCATCATTGGTAGCTGTTTTCCCCGTTACTTCGTCAATGGATTGCTTTGACAGAAAGATCTTCAAATCCGGACCTTTCTTGGTTTTGAATTTATCGTTAAAAGAAATAACGTGTTGATCGCCTCGCTTTTCAAGTGTCCATTCACCTTTGATGCTGTAGTCCTTTTTTACCCAGTCTCCAGATTGTGTTCCACCGGTTGCCGCTGCGGCTACACTCACAGCCATGAATCCGAAAACAAGACATGAAAGCATGAAACTCATGATGACTGCGTTAATTGATACGTTCTTGGGTTGCATTGGAAAACTCCTTTAAAGGGTTATAAGTTAAGTGCAAACACATATTTGCTTGCATGCCCCTTGAGAGCTGCTTTCCCGTGAGTAGTTCAGGCTCAGTACTTTAACGATTAGTATGCTTCGGGTAAGAATCCAGATACGCAATAATAGACAATATATTCAAAGACTTAGCACGTCTGTCAAGCTTTATATTGCGATTATTGAATACTCATTATTTTCTTCCAAACGACGCGCAGCTTTATCGCGGATCGACAGATCTCTAGATGAATTGACACTGCTACGAACCGATCGAAGGTTTATACGTCATAAATATACCTGCTCGCATGCGACCGACACATATTGGCAAACATCGAATGACAGCTAACTTTAGTTTTCGACATCTCGCATTAATTCTCTTTCCATTGTTCCTCGCTTCTTGTTCTTCAAGCGAACAGGGTACGAATTCCACGATTGAATCAGCACCTGACGAAGAAACCAATAACACTACAGTGGATATTGATTCACTGGCGACAGCTGGTTGCCAAAACGTAGTTATTGTCAATGGATATGCTTACGCAGCCTGTGGAAGCGGCATCGAAATTATCGATACTGATACATTTCAAAGGAATTTTCTATCACTACCTGCAGACGATATCAGTGGTGACGCAGAACTTGGGCTGTTGTTTACTCAATCTGGAATGACGCTTCGGCAGTACGATCTTACCAATCCGATGGAACCCAACAATATCACTACGGTGAGCACTAATTTTTCGATCTTTTCAGGTGTCTCAGCAGCTAACGGTATATTGGCAGTGTCAGCAGGCTCAACAAACTCAAATACACAAGTCTATACCTATGATGCTACCTCCATGACACTAGTGTTGTCGGGAATTCCGGTAGTAGATAATAGAACTGGCAACCCAGACGTACACCTGGCACCTACAGATAACGGCGCGTTGGCATTTTATTCACAGGATTTGGGTGCAGTAGCCAACTGGGGTATCCAGGTTGTTGAGTTCGATTCACTTGGCAGTATTGTCAGCACGCCCCAGGTTATCGTACTGACGGCGGGGCTATTCACTGGTAGCTTCGGTGTACCGTTTGGCCCTGCTAATTTCCCACTTGAAAGTGAGTTTTTAGATGACAGACTATATGTCGCTCATTTCGCGGCAAACGGCATACAAGTCATTGATAGATCTGATTC
Source organism: uncultured Granulosicoccaceae bacterium (assembly GCA_964594905.1). Classification (GTDB taxonomy): domain Bacteria; phylum Pseudomonadota; class Gammaproteobacteria; order Granulosicoccales; family Granulosicoccaceae; genus Granulosicoccus. Next base: position 5,625 of record CAZQOI010000007.1, on the reverse strand, counting down.
AAACAGCTTATCAACTATTCCTTTGGGCTACGAACCCACAAACATAGCCACAGATGGCAATCAGCTTTTTGTAGTGGGTGTCAGCCACGATAGTGTAGATACCATAAATCCAATAACCGACTCTATAGTGAACTCTTTAAGGTTGCCGCTACAGCAACCAGTTGGAGTAGCGGTGTCTGCAACCCATTTCGCGATAGCTGACCGTGTCGCCGGCCTAATCGTCGCGAGGCGGTAAAACGTAAAGCGGTAAAACGTAAAAATGACTATCAGAAAAAATAATAATCAATTAGCGCGATGCACTCTCCCTTTCGCCACTTACGAGGCCGCAGTCTCAATGCCAGTCGATGTACCGTTACCGCGACATTGCCGAGGCAAATATTGATTGTCAATATTCGTGTGATTAACGCCAGATACAATAAGCCGGGAGTCCACTTCCTGATTACCACAAACCCAGGTCATGTATGGACCGAATGGTTCAGCTTTAAGAACAGCAGGTCGAAAGCTCAGTATTTTCTCAGGGGATTCCGGACCACTCTTTTTTAGAGTGATATGAATCGCTCCATTTACAACCTCGATATATTCAGTTTCAATTCCAGCGAGAACCTCTGGAGGGGGTAGTTGAGCTTCCTTGTTGTTAACGGGAAACTTACCCTCATAATGAAAAAACTCAGTAACCGCTATTTTGGGCCGCGACAACATACTGAATGCTGCTGTGGTTTTTGCTCGATTCATTTCTTTGACTTGGCGCGCAGTCGCTTGATTAGCCCACATTGCTACCAGTATTGCCGAGATCGAAACGACCACCATCATTTCGATCAATGAAAACCCGCGAATCGAATGCTTCATGCTTGACTCTCTCTAATCACTATCATTTACCCCGATAGGTTTAGAGCGGCTGCGACATTCAATGGCGAAAATATTTATGCCGTGTATGGGAAATCAATACTCAATGCGGGTGATGGAATGTGATGAATTTCTGATATTAGGATCACGAAACTGAGCTGACGAGATCCAAAGACCCCTACTTGATCGCGAGAGCGAGTCGCAACGCCGCGATATTACGAAAATCTCCACTCATATAGTTCTACGTGATCACACAGGGCCATCCATCACTCCTACAATAGGTTGGATTGATGAGAATCAGCACATTTCTGCAGATCTTCGTGTATCTTTTTGAAAATCTGCATAGTGAAGTACCTGAGGAACCTCTGTGACGCCAAACAACATGGAAAACCGCGTCTGGGTTGAGCAGATGTCGTTGTTGCACAAACAGCTTCCTATTGTAATTCTCAGCAATCTGGCGACATCAACTATCGTTTCTATCGCCTTGCGTAATTACCTCAACACACAAGCGTTGATTGCTTGGATCTCCGCTGTCTTCCTTTTGGCCATAATTCGCTACTTTCATTGGCAGTACTGGAGATCAATCCCGATAACCATAGAAAACGTCAAAATACAAAATTCACATTTTTCTGTGTTCTTCGTACTTTCTGGTTCGCTGTGGGGAGTTTTTGGTGTTCTTGCGGTTTTACAAAACATACCTCAAGTAAGCCTGATAACCATTATGGTTTTAACCGGACTAGTAGCGAGTGCGACTGCATCCCTGGCTCATTTAAAAAGCGCCTATCTCGGTTTCGTTATTCCATTCGTATTACCCACAGCGATAGCGCTTATAACGCTGGACGATAACTTGTACAAATGGATCGCATCTCTGATGTTTTTGTACTTGATTGTCAGCATCATGTTCTCGAGTAGCTTCCGAGCAACCGTTGTTCAGTCGATCAAACTACGATTTGAAAATTTAACACTCGTTGATCGATTGACTGATGAAAAAAGAGTTGCCGTCGAATCGATGAATCTTGCAAAGAAAGCTGATAACTCAAAGAGCCAATTTTTGGCAGCAGCTAGTCATGATCTTAGACAACCCTTGTGCGCACTAAGACTCTACACCGCAACGCTGCAAATGATGAAGAACGATGCAAAGCAACAAGATCTTGCAAAAAATATCGACGCCTCCGTCACCGCACTAGAACAAATGTTCGATAGCCTACTGGATGTGTCAAAACTTGATGCCGGCACCTTGTCGGTAAAAAAGGAAAATTTTTATTTAAATACAATACTCGATAGAATCATGGTCGAGTTTGGGGTTGTCGCTGAAGACAAAGGCTTGGATCTAGATGTAAACGCTGAGGAATGCATTGTCCGATCAGATCAGCAGCTATTAGAAAACCTGTTGCGAAATCTAATCAGTAACGCTATCCGATACACAGAAAAAGGTCGCGTCACAATCCGCACAGAGTACATCGCTGGTTCGGTAAAAATCGACATTTGCGATACCGGTTGCGGGATAGCGACTAAAGATCAAGCTCATATTTTTGACGAATTCATTCAACTCAATAACCCAGAGCGTGATCGCACAAAAGGCATCGGACTTGGCCTTTCCATTGTCAAGCGTCTCTCAGAGCTTTTAGATATAAACTTGAACTTAACATCGGAAGTTGGAAAAGGGTCCGTGTTCAGCCTAGAGGTTCCGATGGGTGAATCTGTAGACGATCATCAGAAGCGATTAACACCCGCGACAACTGATAAAGACCTCGAAGGGCTTTTTGTACTGGTTATCGACGACGAAATCGTGATCCAAGAGGCTATGAGCAACATACTCGATGAATGGAATTGTCATACAGTTGCAGCAGGTTCGGCAGACGAAGCGTTTGAAATATTATCCGAAATCGATGAACAGCCAGATGTTGCTATTGTCGATCTACGCTTACGTGGAGGGGCAAGCGGGATACATGTGGTCGACGATTTGCGCGACGCATTAAACAAGCCATTACCCAGCCTGATACTCACTGGCGATATTGAAGCAGACAAACTACAGGAAGTTCATGCTAGTGGTCTGCCTATAATGCATAAGCCGTGCGATACAGAGGCTCTATATGCTTTTCTGAATGATGCTACCCGAGATCGAATTCCAGCTTTAAGCTGAGATGCCTAAAAATTCAGATTGGCTTTAGGAGATAAAAAAACGTCGATCGAATATCGACTAGTCAGAAGCGCGTTCGGCCCATCCTGCAAAAATTTGTTCTAACAGAACAACCAGGTAATAAAGCAGAATACCCATAAATGCGAGTGCAAAAAGCACTGCAAACATCAGCGGATAATCTGAGCTGATCTTGGCACTATCGAACAAGTGACCAAGCCCACGACCATGCGGCTCGATAATTTCAACAAGATTAGTTCCAATAAAAGCGAGTGTTGCCGAAACCTTTAATGCACCAAAAAATTCAGGAAGTGTCTTCGGTAAAGCAATCTTGCGAAAAATCGTGAAGCGTGAAGCACCCAACGCACCCAAAATGTCCCGGTACTCCGGCTCCAATGTGCTTAAACCAATAGAAACTGACACCGCAATAGGAAAAAAAGAAATCATGAACGCCATCAGTATGGTGTTCATATCGTGCTCACCAACAAACATCAAAGCTAGAATCGGTACTACAGTCGCTTTTGGCACCGCATTAAAGCCTACCAGCAGCGGATAAAGACCCTGCCTGATCCGCCTGGAAAAACCCATTAACATGCCAATCAAGGTACCGAACAAAACGGCGAGCATCAAACCAGCTACTGTTCGCCATAGCGTTTGCCAGCCATACACGACAAACAACTCCTTGAATTTCCAGAATGCTGGCCAGACATCAGAGGGTGACGCCATCTTGTAATTGGGCCATTGCTTCACCCAAACCAGCAGCTCCCACAGACCCAGAAATATAATGATCGTTATCAGGGGTACAAACAGTTTTTGCAAACTCACTAACTATGCCCCTGCTCTGCGTCGATCCCAACACCAGCTTGATCAATGCTCGATACATCACGACCTTGAGCTATTTGTATTTGTTGGCGAAGGATTGCGAGCATTTCCGTGGCGCTCGATCCGTATAGATCATCAAGTACGCGCGGTTCTGGCATATTCACCGTCAATCGGTACTGTGCATGCGCAGGACGACCAGACAAAACGATAACCTCATCAGCGAGAAAAATGCTTTCACGCAAATCGTGCGTAATCAGCACCGCGGTGAAGGGTTCCTGCTCGCGAAGCTTGTGCATGGTTTGCCATAGATCTTCACGTGTAAATGCATCGAGAGCACCAAACGGCTCATCCAGTATCAACACTTCTGGCTTATGGACCAGTGCTCGACACAAGGATGCACGTTGACGCATACCGCCCGAGAGTTCAGATGGTCGCTTGTCTTCAAAACCAGACAGTCCAACCAAAGACAAAAGATAACGCGCCCTCTCTTCCTGCTCACTTGCAGGCATGCCGCGGCCAACGATCTCAAGAGGCAACATGACGTTTTTCAAAACCGAACGCCACTCCAGCAACACCGGATTCTGAAAAGCCATACCCACCGTCGCACGTGGGCTTTTTACACGTTCACCGTGAAGCCACACCTCGCCTGAGTCAGGCTTGAGCAAACCAGCGATAAGCCGGGTCAGTGTGGACTTACCACAACCAGATGGACCAACCACCGCACTAAAGCCGCCTTTTCGTACTGCAAGATTAAGATCTTGCAGTACGTCCAGCGAACCGGTATCAGTCACAAATGAGTGACTGACATCCTTTATGTCTATAAGCGCGGGGGATTCGCCCTCAGACGATACTTGTACCTCAGTCGTCACGAAAGATTACTGGAGCTTGAAGTTTCCATCGGGCAAGTAGGCGTCACTAAAATACAAGCTCATGTCTGGCGCATTCTTGAATTCGTAGTTTTTACCAAGCTGCTCTAAGGCCAGCGTCATACGTTCAGCATCAATTCCACCGAGGCCATTACTCAGTGCGTAGTCTGTTCGTACATTGCTTTCGATAGCAAGTTCAAGGCGTCGCTGTTCCAATGCAACATCAGCCGCAGGATTACGCTCGCCAACCGCTTTAGCACCCATAGCGGGATCTGCGATCACGTCATTCCAGCCAGCAGCAACAGCCGCCAGAAAGCCTTTTACAGCATCAGGATTTTCGGCAGCAAATTCTGTATTGACAATAATTGCATTGCCATACAAAGCGAGTCCGTGATCCGCCATCAGGATGACCGAGATATCTTCTTCAGGAACGCCCAAGCGGACAAGATTAAGATAGGAAGAAAAAGAGAATCCTGTTACCGCATCTACCTTACCTTCAGCCAGCATAGGCTCGCGAGTTGGAAACCCAACTGGCTCAACCTTAATCGCATCCGGATCGATATCTGCAGCTTCAGCGAAGGCTGGAAACTGCGCCCATGCGCCATCAGGTGGAGGCGCACCCAAGGTGCGGCTCTCGAGATCTTTTGGCTCATTGATACCCAACGATTTACGACCTACGATCGCAAACGGAGGCTTGTCATAAATCATCATGATGGCCGTCACAGGAGCGCCTGGGTTCTGATCCAGAAACTGCACAAGCGAATTGATGTCGGCAAATCCCAATGGGAAAGCGCCGGTAGCGACCTTTGGAATAGCCGCAAGAGACCCTTGGCCAGGAGAAACCTCTACTTCGAGATCTGCTTTAGCAAAGTGGCCATTATCAATTGCCGCGAAGAATGCCGCTGAAGGCCCTTCGAATTTCCAATCGAGGGCGAAAGGTATCTTGGTAGCGGCACC